>JAAZKL010000399.1 GCA_012799845.1 Clostridiaceae bacterium | reverse complement strand
TTCGTCATGGGGTCATCTTAAATATTAGCAGGATATAGACAAAATGGCAAGGATTGAAACCATGGATGCGATTTGATATACATTTTGCCGGATTATTCTGGTATAATGAAGTGAACTTTGCAATAACATCAGGGAGGGGTCATTTATGGCTGATGCACAAAAAATTGCCGACACTATATTAGTTGCTGTTGGCATATTGCTGAGTGCTATGATAATTTGGCGGACCTGGAAAAAGTACATGGCGTTTCATAATGCCCCGAATATGATCACAATGCCCGGTACGGCAGTGTTCAGGGATTTAAAGAGAGGCCGGCACTATATCTTCGTCATGCATCCCGAAGCTTTTAAACGGGTGCCTCCCGGGTTCAAATTTTGCAACCTGAGTATCATTGATGGAGCGGACTTCAGGGTCAGGGAAGCGTCCGACGGCAGTGAGATAGAACTGGAAGACTGCACAGGCCGCTATTTGGTACGGTTCGGAGGAAGAAGGATAAGAAAAACAGTTCCCGGTGTGTACTCGGTACGCAGCTTCCTGATGGACAGGGAAGGAGATGTCGAACTCGAGGTTACGGGCGGCAATCCTGAATACATGGATGCAAAAGTATTTATAAGCAAGAGTAAATTGCCGCTTGCTGACACTTTTAAAAGATCCATCGGCCTGATATTCCTGTTAATACTGCTATTAGGCGCGGCGCAGATCGTTATAATGTACCTGTTGGAGCAGGCAGGTATTATTGTTCGCTGACGCTGAAGTTAGTTACGGAATGTGCCGTGCCCATGGCAAAGGCCGATCCTATTGCAAAATGCTGTAGAGGAACCGGGATCTTTTTTCAAAGCGGCGCCTCCTCCTGTTATCGTCGATGAAATCCAGTATGTGCCGAACTTGTTCAAATATATAAAGATGTTCGCTGATGAGGACGGTAAAAAGGGAAAGTTCTTTCTGACGGGTTCACAACAGTTCGGAATGATTAAGAATGTCAGTAAAAGCCTTGCCTGAAGGATCGGTATTATTAACCTGTTGGGTCTGTCGCTTCGTGAAATCATGGAAGACCTGTTAAATGAAGCATTTTTGCCGTCACAGGACAGGAATATTTAGCGAAGAGGTAACTACCAGGCAGGCAATTTGAGAGAAATCGATCTGCTGATAGAACAGAACGGCATGTTGTATCTTTTCAGCCCTGAACAGGATCAAGGGAGTCACTGTGGGCACGGGGGGTGTTGTCAGCCTGTATGATAAAGTCGTCAGCATTGATGACAGGAATGTGACTATCCCTGTAACGGCACTGTGATGCATACCTGAAACATCTCTATGATATGCCAGCTATCCTGAATATCAGGAGTTCAGACCCTGAATACCGAAACAAGCTCCAGCAGCCTGTTGGCGCTTTCGTTGACTGTATTGGTTTTGACCAGTACTTCTTCCGCCCTGTTGACTATATCGGCGGCTTCCCTTGCCAGTTCGCCGGTTTCGGCAGCGCCTTCTTCTGATGCCTTTGCAACGTCGTTGATAGCCTGCGCTATGGTCTGCATGGATGCGTATAGCTGCTGCGTGGTGGCGCTCAGACTGGTCACCATCTCGCTGATCAAACTGGCGTCATTATTGTACTGCTCACCGGCCGTAAGCAGCATATCGTAGTCCTTCACCACTTTATCTTCCATGAATTCCAGGACCTCTTCGGCGCTTTCCGAAAGTGCCTGCACCGAATCCAGCACAGTTTTGGTCACTTTCTGTATCTCGTTGGCGGTCTGTTTTGAGTTTTCAGCAAGGCTCCTTATCTCTCCGGCAACAACGGTGAAGCCAAGCCCGGCAGTTCCCGCCTGGGAAGCTTCGATTTCTGCATTAAGCGCAAGCAGGTTTGTTTTTGAAGCGATTGACAGGATCGCTTCGGAAAGTATTTTTATGCTCTCCACGGCTTTTGACTGCTCAATTGCGGTTCTCAGCCGCACTGCAACGTCTGACCGGATCTCATGCGCCCTCTTCCTGGAGTCGATGGCGGTGGCTTTCA
>JAAZKL010000398.1 GCA_012799845.1 Clostridiaceae bacterium | reverse complement strand
TTTCGGGAGTCACGTAGACCCGTGAATCCGTCAGTGCCACTCTGTCGCCGACCTTTGCGGGATCCAGCGCATGTATCAATATCCTTCCGGGGGAGCTGGCGAAATTAGCGCCAGCTTCCATTATGCCTTCAAAATAGGACTGGCACGCTCCAGCAAAAACGCAAAGTTTGTCGAAGCCGGGCTCGTATTTTCTTGCCTCCTGCACCGACCGGATAAAGTAGCGCGAGTTTCTGTAGCCGTCCGGCGAGTTTGTGCTGAACGCGCCCTTTTTCAGACCATCATGACCGGTAACCACCAGAACATCAGCCCCGGTGCTTCTGAGCAGGGACCTTATGCTGCCCGGCTGTTCGTTTTCAGGGAGCACGTGGCCGTAAGCCTTTATCCTGGCATCCCTGTAATAGTTCATGCACATCTCGAGAAAGTCCGGACTCGAATCTATGTGGAGGATCGTACCGGGTTTGCCCTTCGGACGGAATGAGGTTTTCACCTGGCTGCTTCGGGTATTGAAAACATGGTGCATACCATCCTGCAGGAGCCTGCCCTGGAGTTCTCTCTGAACATCGGCCTGATCCCTGCGCTGCAGGTCGAATTCATCGGAATCCGCCATGATCCTGTACAGTAAACCTCTCAGTATATATACCTTCCTGCCGTTTCTGCCGACGGATATATCTGAAATCCTGAAATTGATATCGCCGCCATATGATTTCCTGGCAACGCAATCCCCGATCCTGAATGTATCCATATGACCACCCTTCAATTTACATAAATCAATACTACATAATATGAAGGGGCAGATTTGTTGGGAACTTGTGATGTGAAAAATGTACGGCTGTCAGAAAAGCATAAAAAAAAGGAGAGGTTCCAAGAACCCCCCACTGAGTGGACTGAGTGGTTCCTAATGCTAGGCTTATTTCTGGCTGGCTGCCGACATTATCATTTCCGCCACCTGTTCAGGACCGACCGATGTCGTATCGATGACCAGGTCGTAATTACCCGGATCTGAACAGTCGACGCCGTATTTTACCGAATATCTCAGGTTTTCGCACTTTTTCCTTGCAATGAGGCTTTCCCTGGCTTCCTCGATACTTGTGTATATTTCGACCTTGCCCCTCTGGTCATTCATGATCCTTCGCGCGGCTTCATCAAGTTCTACCTTCAGGTATACCTTGAAGGTTCCGGGCACGAAATGCCAGGCCATCCTGGAGTCCAGCACCATGTCCTGATCCTGGCTGCCGATTTTTACAAGCTCGGAGTCGATCTCTTCATCGATCTCAGGATGGGTCTCCATATACTTGTTGAATGCCAGCACATCCATGCCGTACTTCTGAGCGAGGGATCTCTGGATCTGCCCGGTGGAATAGACGTTCAGGCCGTATTTCTCCTTAAGATGCCGGCAGACTGTTGACTTTCCGCTTCCCAGGTCTCCCGAGATCGATATCTTTATTCTTTTGCTGCCAGTACTCATATCCCGCATCATCCTTTATCGGATTATCAAATCATCGATCACATTGTAAACTTCGTCTATCTTTACCAGTTTCTTTACTCTTTTATCCCGTGTTGCTATTTCCGCTTCGCCATTTTCCAGGTTGCGCGCGCTTACGATCACTCTCACGGGCACGCCCAACAGGTCGGCATCGGCAAACATTATGCCTGCTGCGGTGTTGCGGTCATCGAGCAGCACTTCATAGCTGCGCCTGAGCTCTTCATATATTTCATGACCTGTCCTGAGGACTTCTTCATTTGCGCTGTTCAGGATACATATGTGGATATGCCAGGGAGCCACCGATACCGGCCATATCGGACCGTAATCGTCATGGCTGGCCTCTATGATGCTGGCGATCAGCCTTCCCACACCTATCCCGTAGCATCCCATGACAGGGTGTTTCTGCTTCCCATCGGAATCCGTGAACAGCATATTCATGCTTTCCGTGTACTTTGTGCCCAACTGGAAGATGTTGCCCACCTCGATGCCGCGCTTCAGCGCCAGCTTTCCGCCGCATTTGACACAGGCGTCGCCGTCCCTGACCCTGGAGACATCGACGAACCTGTCGGGTTTTATGTCTCTCGGAATGCTTATTCCCTTTATATGATAGTTCGGCTTATTGGCTCCTCCGATCAGGCATGTCTCGTTCTCGAGCGATATGTCATACAGGATATCAGCCTTTGTGCTGTCAAGGCCGACGGCGCCGATATAGCCGAAACAGAGATCTGCATCATCATGATCCGTAAGCGGGAACACTTCTGCTCCTATGGCA
>JAAZKL010000397.1 GCA_012799845.1 Clostridiaceae bacterium | reverse complement strand
TTATGGCTGTCCTGACCCATTTTTCATCGTCCGCGATTATCAGCTTCAGCATTTGTTCAACCCTCCAGATTATCGGTAACAGCAGGGAGCGTGATCTCCACCGTCGTACCCGCGGCTGCATCCCTGAACCTAAGGCCGTACTGTTCACCGAAATAGAGCTTTATCCGGGCATTGACGTTCATCACGCCTATACCGGTCCCCGAACCGCCGCCTGTGCCCTGATCCCTGCCTTTTATGCTTGCCAGCGACCTGTTGAGCTCCTCGAGTTTCTTTGCCGGAATCCCCAGGCCGTCATCGGAAATAACTATTTTGATGTTGCTGTTCAGCTGTAGTATCTCTATCCTGATCGTGCCCTTGCCGAGTTTCATTTCGAGCCCATGCTTGATGGAATTTTCAATAAGAGGCTGCAGCGTCAGCTTCAGGATCTTGTAGTTCATTAGCTCCGGAGGGATGCTGTGCTGCAGCTGGAACTTGTTTTCGAACCTGAAGTTCTGTATGGAGATGTAATTCTCCAGGTGCTGCAGTTCCTCCTTCACAGTAACCAGTACTCGTTCGCTTATGCTGTACCGGAACAGGAGCGACAGCGACTTCGCCATGGAAGCGATCTCCGGCAGGCCGTGGTAAAGCGCCGCGCCCCGGATCGATTCGAGGGTATTGTAAAGAAAGTGTGGATTTATCTGGTTCTGGAGCGAGTTTAGTTCGGCTTCCTTTTGCCTGAGCCTGATGCTGCTTATCTTGTCTATCAGGGAATCGATGTCCGAAGATCCGCCCATGCCGGATCTGGCATCCTGTGCTTGCAGGAGCGAAGCGTTCCCTGCACCTCCCGGGATATGGCCTTCGTAATCTGAAATGACTGACAAGAGTTCGTTTATCGGCTTTAGCTGGCGAAGCATCATCCCGGGGTAAATCAGGCAGATGAGCCCAAAGACAGCCAGGCATGCGATCAGCAGGGGACTGCGCAGCCACAGGCGGCCTGTCGCACCGGAAACAGGCGCCAGGTCTATGAATACCCAGTTGAATTCAGGGTCCTTGACATATGTCATGTAATAATTGAGGTTATTATAGTTTATCCGAGCGAAACCTTCCTGTTCGTCGCCGATACCGGCAAGGAGTGCTTCGGATGCCTTTGCTGTGAGTTCACCCTCGTCACGGCTGTATAATATGCACCCGTCCCTGTCCAGTATCAGCCTTTCTGTGTTCTCAGGCTGCATGCCGGATGATGTCCGCCGTTCCGGAGCTCTCAGGAAATCCGTGAGCAGGCTGTGGTTGAAATCGAACAGGACCACAGCCCGGGTGTTGTCGCTGAAACTTACCGATTTTGCCGCGCAGAGCACCAGGCGGCTTTTGCCCTCTGCATAGAAACGCTGTACGGTTCCAAGCATCAGGACTTTTCCGCCGTTGTCCAGGGCATCCCTGTACCACTTCTGGGAAGCAGGGTCACTGATGACGGCATTGTCCGCATCAGGCCCATAGGAAGCCCTGATGCCGCCGGAGTCAGTCACATATATTGCTGACAGCGACTTTTTCTGTGCGGGCGACAGGCAGTTGTCCGCCATGTCTTTCAGTATTTGCCGGATTTTTTCATCACCAGGTTTCTTCAGCAGGCCTGCGAGCTGCCCGTAACTTATGGAACCGGCGGATGTATCTATTGCCAGCTCCAGTTCCCCAAGGCAGTATCCTATATAGTTATATTCCTTAAGTATCCTGGTGAGCGATGCTTCATATGTTGCCTGCGCCATGAGCGAACGGGTGTGAAGATATATGACAAGGACGGCCGCTGTCACGGGCAGGATAACCATAAGGAAAAAATAAAGGATGATGCGCGATTTCAGTTTCATATACAACCGACTGATGCCGGGCGCTTTGTGGGGTGTTTTGCTGTAACGGGAAAGGAACAGATTCATAATGAGCACCTCGTTACCATAATTTTATTAAATTGCACCGTGAAAAGCAAACAAAATGAACATCCATAAAAAACACACCATCATCCTGAAATATTCAACTGGCTCATTGTCGACAAAAGTGTTAAAATTATCTCTAATGGCATTTTCCATCACTTGTACGCGAGGTGTTGTCATTGAATCACTCCAAGAAGAACAGTTCCGGAACGATACTGTTAAAGGGCATATGCATCGTGTCAGCGGCATTATTGCTTACATTGCCGCTTACAGGCTGTTATTTCTTCCCGAAGGAGGAAGAGGTGCTCGCGCCGCCGATCAAAGCCCCCGCCAGGATCACATATGAGACGGTGGAGGTCAAGCGGGGCAACATTGAAAATGTTATAATGTGCACCGGCAATTTTGTATCTGTCAGCCAGAAGGACCTTTACTTCGTCAAGACGGACAGGCTGAAGGATATTTACGTCACTTCCGGCAAGGAGGTCAAAAAAGGAGAACTCCTTGCAGAGCTTGATACGGACGCCATACTGAACGAGATAGAGATGCAGGAGATCGCGCTGAAAAGATCGCAGATCCTTTACGAGGATGCGAAGCTCAACTATGAAATAATGGGCGGAAGCAGGACGTCGCTCGATCTGGCGGAACTGGACCTCGAGACGAACCGGATCAAACTCGAAAGGCTCAGGGACGAGCTTGAGAAGTCCAGGATCGTATCGCCGATAGACGGTATCGTTGTTTACATAGCCGGCATCAAGCAGGGGGATTATGTAAATGCCTATCAGACCGTGATAAGGGTCGCAGATCCGACGCAACTGCAGCTCAGGTACTCCGGAGACAGGGTGAGCGTTTTCAGGCTCGGTATGGAAGTCACCGTCGAGATCGAAAGGAAAGAATACGAGGCGGAGATCGTCATGACTCCCATGGAAGCGCCTGCAGACGCGGACGAGCAGGTGAAACAATCCGTGCAGATCAAAGTATTCGGGCTCCCTGAGGGTATAAGGATGGGTTACCCGGCAACCATAAAACTTACACTTGAAAAACGAGAGGATGTTATAGTAATTCCCAAGCTGCTGGTGAATTCGTTCGCCAACAGGAAATTTGTCAATGTACTTAAGGATGATATCAGGGAAGAACGTGATATAGAGGTCGGTATACAAACCAGTACCGAAGTTGAAGTAATAAAAGGCCTTCAGGAGGGCGAGCTCCTGATAATGAGATAAGTCGGTATCGGAATCCGCATGAACCTGAAAACCATGCACCTGAGAAAACGGAATGGAGGCGCAAGATTTGCTGAAGACAGTACTCAGAAGGATGTTCAGCAATTCCTGGCTGATTATATGCCTGCTTTTGGGATCCATCATGGCCACTGCCCTGGTCAGTTGTATCCCGATATATACGGACGGCATCCTGCAGAGGATGCTGACCAAGGACATGGAAAGCTACCAGCTGGAAACCGGGAAATTCCCCGGGCAGTATTCTGTCAGGGCGATTTTCAACTACAACAGGAATATAGAGGAAAGGATCAGCAACCAGCGCTACTTCGACAGGGAGATCAAGGCCAATAGGCTTCAGGAGGTCGGCCTGCCCATCATGAGCGCATCGCACCACCTGGTAATGGGCAGCCTGAGCTTTCCTCTCGTGCCCGCCGAAAAATACGACAGCAGTTCGAATATGGTTTATGCCCGACTGGGAACTCTTTCGGATCTGCAGGACCACATAAATATCACGAAGGGAAGGATGTTTTCGGACCAGGTCGCCGACGGGGTCATCGAGGTCATCGTTTCACAGCAGGCAATGGTGATACAGGATCTGCTGCTTGACAAGGTATATACGCTTCTCGATCCGACAAAGGAATACAGCGAAGTATGCAAGGTAAAGGTCGTCGGCATATATGAGATGAAGGATCCGGGCGACGTTTACTGGCTCCATGGTTTTACGAAGCACAACAAGGAATTCATGATGGACTACGATCTGTTCAATGAACTGTTCATCAGCACAAAAAACGGACCGATCACGGAAGCGGAGTGGAACTGCGCATTTGACTACCACGCCATCACGCTGCAGAACCTGGCCCACATAGTCAGGACATATGAAGAGCATGAAGCCTGGTATTCGAAATACAGGGTCACTATTGAATTCAACATGCCGATAAACAGGATCCTTGAGAAGTACAACGACAGGGCCATACAGCTCCGGAACATGCTCTGGGTCCTTACCGTGCCTGTCCTGATCATGCTGACGTTCTATATATTCATGGTATCGCAACTTATCATCGACCATGATGAGAATGAAATCGCGGTATTCAAGAGCAGGGGCGCCGGAAAAAGCCAGATTTTCCTGAGCTATCTCCTGGAAAGCGTCATTGTGGCCGGTGTTGCGTTCCTTATCGGGCCTTTCCTCGGGCTGTTTATATGCAGGTTCCTCGGCTCATCGAACGGTTTTCTGGAATTCGTGCAGAGGACCGCGCTTCCGGCCAAACTCACTCCGAAGGTATACCTGTACTCGCTGTTCGCTGTCCTCTTCCTGGTCATAACCATGC
>JAAZKL010000396.1 GCA_012799845.1 Clostridiaceae bacterium | reverse complement strand
AGGCATACTTCACCCGGTAATGCTTCTGATAGTGGAAGCTTCTGCCACAATTATAAGGAACGTATTCATCCCGCTTGCTTTCGTATCCGCCATACTGGCCATAGTGAACAACATATCGGAAAAAATACAGCTAACAAGGCTTGTAAGCCTGGTAAAACAGATAGTGACATGGTCACTGGGCATCATACTCACCATTTTCATCATTGCCGTTTCACTGCAGGGAACGCTGGGAGCAGTGATAGACGGCGCAACGCAAAAGGCGGCCAAGTTTGCCATAAGCACATTCATACCGATAGTCGGCAAAACTCTTTCAGATGCCGCCGAAACAGTAATAGGGTGTACGCTGATGATCAAAAACGCGGCGGGGATCGGAGCCATGACAGGCATATTGCTTATTTGTGTCCTGCCGCTCATAAAAATCATCGCGCTCGCAGGCCTTTTCAAAGCTGCTGGCGCTTTGCTGGAGCCGATATCGGAGAGCCGCATAACCAACTGTATAAATGATATTGCCGGCTCTATGATCCATATATTCGCTTTGTCCGCGTCAGTGGCATTCATGTTCATCGTAAGCGCCGCCGCACTGATGAGTGCCGGGAACATGAGCGCCATGCTGAGATGAGCAGGGGGGTGGGGCTGCCATGCTTGAGTTTATAAGGAACTGGACTGTCAATATAGTTGTCCTCGTCATGTTCATCGTGATCACAGAAATGCTGCTGCCGAAAGGCAGGATGAAGAAATACGCGAACCTGGTAACAGGGACGATACTCGTCATCGCTGTCATTGAACCTGTAACCGGCCTGTTTGGAAAACCCTTCGATTTTTCTCATTCCCAGGCAGCGGCATCGGGCAGGATAGACAAAAAGGAGATAGAAGCGGCAAGCCTTTTACTTGAGGAAGAACAGATAAAACAGACCATAAGGCTTTACCGGGACAGGCTGATAGAACAGATAGAGTACCAGGCGCAGGAAGTGGAAGGGGTGAAGGATGTCAAAGCTGACGTGATCATAAATGAAGATTTTAATTCACCTTCATTCGGCGAGATCAAGCGTATATATATCGAAGCTGAGGTCAGCGGGGAGCCGGAGGGACGCAGCGGTCAGGATGACCGGGGCGGCAGCACGGCAACCAGCGGAGGAAGGTCCGCCAGTGGCGGAAAACCGGATACGGTCAGCATTCCCGGTATCCGGGAGGTCGACCGCATAAAGATCGGAGACCTGAGCATTATGCAGGCTGAACAGTTAATCGACAAAAGAGTGGAGGAACGGCTGTCGGAACGCATAACAAATGTGTTTGGCGTAAGCAGAGAACATATAATCATCACACAAGTTGCGGGGTGATACCATGGAAGTTGTCAAAAAATTGATCGAAAGGGTAAGGGAATGGATAGTCCGGCAGGACAGGAAAAAACTCATTGAAAATTCAGCCATTGTGTTGATTATCGGAGTGATCATCATTATTGCCGGCTCCACCATACTGGGCCGAAGAGGAAGCCAGCCGGATGACCGGGTTCGGGAGACGGCGGCTGCCGCCGGCAGGACTGCTGCATCTGAGGGAGATCATGGCAGGGCGGATGACGGAGATATAGAAAAAAAGCTGCAGTCTATACTGTCGCAGATCCAGGGAGCCGGGAAGGTGGACGTCATGGTCACATATTCCGCCACAGGCGAGGCAGTGCCCGCTTATGACATAAAGAGGAGCCATGAAGAAACTGATGAAAAGGACAGCGAAGGCGGCACAAGGAAGATCAGGGGCGAGGAGTACGAGAGCAGCCTGGCCTTTGAGGATTCGCCGGCAGGCGGGAAATCGCCCGTTATCCTTAAAAAGCTCGAACCGGAAATACGTGGCGTACTGGTTGTTGCCGAAGGAGCGGAAAACGTGGAAGTGAGAGACCGGATCTGCAGAGCAGTAACAGTAGTACTGGACATACCGGCTCACAAGGTCCAGGTGGTTCAGAGGAAAAAATGAAGGGATCAGAAGGATTTCTTTTTGAACGGATGCGTTATAAACACAAATTGTCCTGAATATATTATTAACTGAGATGGACAGATAAGTGTTCAATATGTCGGAAGTATCATAAAGGGGGCATTGTGATGATGGTGTTGAAGAGGAAGCAGATAGTCATTCTGGCACTGATACTGCTGATCGTCGTGGCGGGCTACCTGCAGTACAGCTACAGACAAGGGAATACGTCGGCTGATTCGGAAGGCAGGCTTGGTGAAGCATTATATGTCGACAATGAGATATATAATGAAGGGATGGCCGGCTCGGGATCCGACCTGGCCGAAGAGGATTTCGGAGACCAGAAGAATGTGACGGCGTCAAAAATGGCAAATGACTATTTCATCCAGGCAAAAATGGATAAGGAACAGAGCAGGAGCGAGGCGGCCGAATCGCTGAGGACCATAGCCGAAGACGTAAATATAAGCGCTGAGGTAAGGGAGGAAGCCCAAAACAAGATGATGGCCCTGGCCGAGACTCTCGAGAAAGAGTCGAGGATAGAGATCCTGATCAATAAAATGGGCTTTGAGGACAGCTTCATCCTGTTTGCGGACAACGGAAGCGTCGATATAATCGTGAAGACTCCAAGCCTCACAAGCTCGCAGGCGGCACAGATCACCGACATCGTTATGCGGCAGGCCGATGTCGACGTGGAGGACATCCATATAAGCACGATGTTCTGATACCGCGGGACGCTCCTTTGTCCCCTGTTGATTTACTTTGGACGTCAGACATGCTATAATTTATGAATAAATGAACCTGTGGAGGCAAGCGATGGAAGAGAAAGTACAGAGCGTGAGCAATGAAATAGGTACCATAAAGATCACCGATGAAGTCGTGGCAATAATAGCAGGGATCGCGGCCATGGAAGTCCCGGGAGTGACATCCATGAGCGGAGGCATAGCAGGCGGTATCGCAGAGGCCCTGGGCAGAAAAAACCTGTCAAAAGGCGTTAAGGTCGAGGTTGGGGAAAAGGAAGCCGCAATCGACCTGTTTATCATCGTGGAGTACGGTTACCGGATACCTGAAGTGGCGTGGACGATACAGGAGAGAGTGAAGAACGCAGTCGAAGACATGACAGGTCTGAGCGTGGTCGAAGTGAATATTCACATACAGGGTGTCAACATCGAACGGGAGCACAGGAAAGAGCTGCTGGAGGAGCAGTCAAAACCAAGATAGTGCATATCAGTACATATAGAGAAAGCATGTGTTTGAAATAAACCCGCCAGGGTTTATTTTTTTTGGAAAATAAACTATAATATGTAGTGTGACACTCCTCGGCAAGGAAGTATTACCTTACCTTAGTCTGAAAGGTGGTTTAACGAATGAAGATATTTTTCAGGGTGCTATTGGCCATATATGCACTCTGCCTGGCTGTTTTCTCTGCATTCGCCATGTATGTGGCGGTCTTCCCGGATGCATATGTGGAGATCTCGGAGAATATAATCCAGGCCATTTCGACGGATAATGCCATGGCGCTCAGGATCGCCGTATTCGCTGTTGCGCTGGTCTTTTTCGCTCTGAGCATAATGTTCCTTTTGTCAGGAGTGCGAAACAACAAGGATAGAAAGGCCGTAAGCAAACATACTAACATCGGGGAAATCAAGATATCTCTCAATTCCATCGAAAATATTGCAATAAATGCGTCGAAAAAGACAAATGGAGTCAGGGATACAAAGACCCTGGTCAGGAAAACGGACGACAGTGTGGAAATAGAGATCAGAGTGGTAGTTATGCCGGATATGAGCATCCCCGCCATAACCGAGGATGTGCAGCAAAGGGTGAAAAAGTCCGTTGAGGATACTGCAGGCATTGCTGTCAAAACCGTCAGGGTGATAGTGGACAGCATATATACCGGCATTACATACAAACCCAGGGTGGAATAGGAGGCTCAGACCATGGATATGGAAAAGTTCCTGGCATACTACAATGAACACCGTGGTGCGATAAAGGGAGCTGCCGCCGGGCTTTTGCTGGCGATCCTCATACTGGTGCTCGGTTTTTTCAGGGTGCTTTTTATTGCAATATTGACGGGTGTGGGCTATTATATCGGGAAAAAGATGCATGAGGATAAAAACTATATAAAAAACCTCCTTGACAGAGTCCTTCCGCCCGGCACATACCGTTGATGAAGCAGTATCCATACAGCAGTCAGAAGGAGGAAGAAGGATGGGAAGAAGAGCAGCCAGGGAGATGGCAATGAAGCTCTTATACCAGATGGAGATACAGAAGGATGACATAGAAGCTCAAATCAGACTTTTCTTTGAGCAGAACCCTGTTCCGGAAAATGATTCGGAATATATAAAAGATATCGTGTTCGGAGTGTTCCGCAATTCGAAGCATATCAGCGATACCATTGAAAAGCACTCCAGGGGCTGGAAGATCACCAGGATATCAAAAATCGACCTGTCGATACTGAGGCTCAGCATATATGAGATCTGTTTCAGGGTTGACATACCATTCAGCGTTTCAGTAAACGAAGCGGTTGAACTGGCAAAAAAATACAGCAGCGAGGAAGCCGGGTCATTCATAAACGGCATACTCAGCAGGCTGTCAGATATCAAAACAGGCGACGAAGGTAAAAACGGTTGTTGAAAATGATGTCCAGGATGAATATTTTAACTGTATCCGAACTGAATAAACACATCAAGGATCTGATATCGAAAGATGCCGTTTTGTCCGGATTGTGGGTCAAAGGAGAGATATCCAATTTCAAAAACCATTATTCCGGTCATTTCTATTTTTCCCTCAAGGATGAGAAATCACTGCTGAAATGCGTGATGTTCAGATCGAATGCGTCATTGCTTCCTTTCATGCCTGAAGACGGTATGAAGGTCATAATAAGGGGATATGTTTCCGTATTCGAGCGTGACGGCCAGTATCAGCTATATGCCGAGGAGATGCAGCCGGACGGGATCGGCGCCCTCTATATAGCTTTTGAAAAGCTGAAAAAGAAGCTTGAGGCAGAGGGACTGTTCGATGCATCGAAGAAAAAGAAAATACCATATCTGCCGCGGGCAATAGGTGTCGTCACTTCGTCGACCGGAGCCGTGATCAGGGATATTATCAACGTGCTGAGCAGAAGATTCTACAATGTCAATCTGAAACTCTACCCTGTCCAGGTCCAGGGCGAGCAGGCTGCAGGCCAGATAGCTGCTGCCGTACGCAGACTGAATGAACTGGACAATGTGGATGTGATCATTGTGGCAAGAGGCGGAGGGTCGCTTGAAGACCTGTGGCCATTTAACGAAGAGATCGTAGCAAGGAGCATATATGAATCGTGGATCCCTGTGATTTCAGCAGTCGGACATGAAACGGACTTCACCATAGCGGACTTCGTTGCCGATATGCGTGCTCCTACGCCGTCTGCGGCGGCAGAACTCGCCATGCCGGAGAGGGCGGTCGTGGAGAACAGGCTTGACAGCCTGATGCTTCGTCTCAGGAATGCAATAATGAAAAAGACATCCATGGAGAGACTTTCGCTGAAGCGGATCGAAGGAAGCGTCGCATTCAGGCAGCCGTTCAACAGGATCTATCAGGACAGGATGCTGCTGGATGTGCAGAAGAAGTATATGCAGAAGGCGCTGTCCGCCCTGAACACCAACTACAGGAACCGGCTATCGCTGCTGGCCGCGACGCTTGACACGCTGAGCCCGCTGAAATCGCTGGCCAGGGGCTACAGTATAACAAAATCGAAAAAAGACGGCAGCCTGATAAAATCCATACATGCTGTCAGCGTGGGCGACAGGCTGGAGATCAGCCTGACCGACGGCAGGCTTGGCTGTACTGTCGACAGTATCGGGGAGGATAACAATGGATAACAGGGAAGTCACATTCGAACAGGCTATGGCTGAACTGGAGGAGATCGTAAAGAGGCTCGAAAAGGGAGAACTGACGCTGGATGAATCCATAAGCTGTTTCCGCAGGGGCGTTGAACTTACAAAATACTGCAACAGGAAGCTCGATGAAGCAGAACGCAGTATTACGATGCTTATCGAGGGAGAAAACGGCGTGACGGAGAAGGAACTGCCTGATATGGGACAGGGGCGGTAAACCAGCAGGAATGGAAGGTGCGGATGGACGGGGCAACAGATTTCAGAGAAAAATATGAAGAGTATGCCAATTTCATAAACAATGCGCTCGACAGTTGCCTTGCAACGGATAACAAACCAGGGGCTGAGATTTACAATGCGATGAAGTACAGCCTTGCGGCCGGCGGGAAAAGGCTCAGGCCGGTATTGGCTCTTGCCGTGTGTGAAATGCTCGGAGGGAGCAGGAGTGAAATCCTTCCCTTTGCGTGCGCTATAGAACTGATCCATACGTATTCACTCATACATGACGACCTGCCGGCAATGGACAATGACGATTACAGGAGAGGGATGCCCTCGAGCCACAGGGTATTCGGGGAAGCACTTGCGATCCTGGCGGGGGATGCGCTGCTCAACAAGGCGTACGAACTCATGGTCTCCCATATGCTGAAAAAAGAAGGAGACCTGAGAGCCTGCGCAAGGGCGATGGATGTGATCGCTTCAGGCAGCGGAGCCGATGGCATGATACGCGGACAGACTCTCGACGTCTGCTACGAGGGACGTGAGCTTTCGGGAGAGATCCTTGAATACATGCACAGGTGCAAGACAGGAGCGCTTATAAAGGCGGCTGTGCTGGCAGGTGCATGCATAGGCGGCGCGTCGGTCCCGGAATATGAAGCGTTGACACGGTATGCGGAAAACATCGGCCTTGCATTCCAGATAAAGGACGATATCATGGATGTGAGCGGCGACCCTGACCTGATGGGAAAACGGTCAGGGAAAGACGCTGCGGCAGGCAAGAACACATATGTTTCCGGATATGGACTCGATAAAGCAGTCCAAATGCTTGACAGATCAGTATCTGCGGCTGTTGAGTCGCTTGGCTGTTTTGGCGCCGGAGCCGGTTTCCTCCGGGACCTGGCTTTGTTTATTAAGGACAGGGACAACTGAGAGTTACAGCCCGATTCATGCACATACACCATTATAGATGAGCATAAGCAAGCTACCGCGGTATAACGACCAAATTCAAAGGTGGTTATTTCAAATCGCGCTTCAGTAATTCTTTATCAGTTTGAACATATATGTTATAATAGAAATCCAAAAACGGGATGGCGCAGTATTCTAGTCAGTACTGCCGCTTCTCAGGACGGGCCTAAAAATCCGTTAAAGGGCATATCGATGAAGTTCCTTGTGTCGGCTTGCTGCGCCCAGCGGTGGGTTGATGCTGGGAGT
>JAAZKL010000395.1 GCA_012799845.1 Clostridiaceae bacterium | reverse complement strand
AGAATGACAGGATCAATCGTCGACCCTAAATGGCAGATATCGAGAATGACAGAATCAATCGTCGACCCTAAATGGCAGATATCGAGAATGACAAGGTTGATGTAACGCAAGCCCTGATCAGCAGACCTTGAGAGCAACAGGGCCAATCGCTGATCCTGAATGGCATGCCCATAGAACGGCAGGATCAATCAAACGCAAGCCCTGATCAGCAGACTCGGCTGAATCCGGGCCCTGATCGAAACACACTTAACCCGCTCTTCGATCTGCTTAGGGATGAAGCGGGTTTAACGGAAAGAAGCCGGGAATTACCTCACAAGGGCAGTAAATAACCATTTAGGACAGGAAATAATCAATTAGGGCGGGAAATAATCAATTTATGAGCAAAATTTCAAGTATAGTCTGCAGCCTTGAAAAATTTCATTAACCATAATGCGATATTCAAACTTTTATGTCACCAGTTATTGAAACTATTCAATAAAATCGCCGGAAATCATGGACATTACTTGCAAATTTGATCACTGCGGCTGACAAAATTTCAAGTAAAGTGAGGGAGCAACTTCATCTAAATTGGAGGAACATTTTCATCTAAAGTGGAGGAACAATTTCAATTAAAGTGGGGGCACATTTTCAACCAAAGCAGAGCAACGGTAAGTTGATAAAATCCACTCGTCTTCCATCAAACTTTATAGATACTGCACGGCAAAGCGGATAAAGAAGCAGGCGCTTTCCAGGCAAAGCGGAGGAAGAAGCAGGCACTTTCCAGGCAAAACGGATGAAGAAAAAACAGATAAGGAAGAAACGGATAAGCAGATAAAACGATAGCGGATAAAGCCTGGGGTTCAATATGGACGAGCCTTGTTGCGGCAAAAATGTTATAATGGATTTGACGAAAAACAGAAGTTTTAAACCAAAAGCATCAATTACAAACCGGAAGCTTTTACCGCAAATAAAAGCATTTATCGCAAACAAGAAGCATAATCGCATTTAAAAAGCATATTTTACAACCAAGGCATGTTTATCACATACCAGAACCAACATGAACATGGAAAAGGAGAGCGGCATGCGGAAAGTCATACTTGTGCCTGATTCATTCAAAGGGACGATGTCATCTGCCGAAGTATGCAGCATAATGAGCAAAGCGGTCAGGCTACATTTCCCGAAGGCTGAGATACTCAGCATACCGGTCGCCGACGGCGGGGAAGGCAGCGTAGACGCATTCCTGTCGGCAGTCGGCGGCAGAAAGGTCCGTGTTACTGTAAAAGGCCCGTATTTTGAAGACCTGGAAAGCTTCTACGGGATCTTGCCCGACAATAGCGCTGTTATAGAAATGGCAGCTGCCTCCGGCCTTCCGCTCGTCGGAGAAAACAGGGATCCCGGAAAAACGACTACGTACGGAACAGGACAGCTTATCGTCCACGCAGCCAGGTCAGGGTGTAAAAGTATCATCGTAGGTCTGGGAGGCAGCGCCACCAATGACGGGGGATGCGGTGCGGCGGCTGCGGCAGGGGTCGTTTTCAGGGATGCCTGCGGGAAACCCTTTATTCCGGTTGGCGAGACGCTGAAAAATATTTCCGCCATAGACATCAGCGGAATCGACGAAGCTGTCGCTGGAGCGAGAATCATCACGATGTGTGACATCGACAATCCGCTTTGCGGGCCGAACGGAGCGGCTTATGTGTTCGGGCCGCAGAAGGGCGCGGATGAAGCGCTGGTGAAGGTACTGGACGAAAACCTTTTGCATTTGGCCGGTATTATAAAAAAAGAGCTCGGAAAAGACATAAAAGATATCCCCGGTGCAGGCGCTGCCGGAGGTATGGGAGGAGGCATGGCTGCATTTTTTGGAAGCAGCCTTAAGAAGGGCATCGAGACCGTGCTTGATACAACAGGCTTCGATCACCTGCTGGAAGGGGCTGGCCTTGTAATCACAGGCGAAGGAAAAATTGACTCTCAGTCGCTCCGCGGGAAGGTCGTCATCGGCGTCGCCCGTAGTGCGAAAAAAGCTGGCGTGCCGGTGATAGCTATCGTCGGCGACATAGGTGATGATATAGCCGGTATATATGACGAAGGCGTCGCCGCCATATTCAGCATAAACCGTGCAGCCATACCGTTTGAGGAAGCCCGGCTCCGCTGCAGGGACGACCTTTTCCTCACGACGGACAACCTGATGAGGTTTCTCAAAGCATCTGGAAACATTTGATCCATATGACACAAAAAACGGGATGTGGCTTTTCACACATCCCGTAATCAGTGTATCCCTTCACTCGTAATTAGCATATCCCTTCACAGCGTTATTTCTTCAGCATCTTTCTCACAGCCATCACTATCGGTATTGAGAGCAGCACCGAAACCAATATCTCGCCCGGCGCGTTCGTAACAGCGATCCCGAGTATTGCAGTTCCCGCCTCGCTTACATCAATGTTCATAGCCTGTGCGAATGCGCCCGCGTAGATCAGATATATCAAACCCAGCACGCCAATAGTATTGGTCAGCGTTCCGACAACCGCGCTTATCGCTATTTTTAATATCTTGTTCTTTATGAACGATATCTGGTGCGAGTAGTGCGACGTGATGCCTATCAGCATCCTCGGCAGCACCGAAACAATGGGATTGAGAAACGCAAATGAAAGCAGTGACGGATTCATCATGTTCTGGACGATGCTGAATATCCCGAAAATCAATCCTGCAGCCATCCCTACCAGGGGACCTTCAAGGATCGCCCCAATAATCACAGGGATGTGCATGATGGTTGCCTTGGCCATTGGCAGCGGTATGAATCCGACACCGGATGCTCCCAGCACGATCGATATCGCTGAAAGCATGCCAACGACCGCGATTTGCCTTGTTTCAAACTTCTTCCTGCTAATTGTTTTTTCCATTACATTCGACCTCCCGCTCTTATTCCCGAAGGATATAAGTCGTATTTCTTACCATATACTCAGTACGGTTTCTTTCGAATACCGCCTTTTAAAAATGCTAACATATTTTCGCTGCAAATACCATACTTTTTTTTGCATTTCATACCTGGCGACTCATAACTGGCGTCATATTGGAGCAACAATAAAAATCTCAGCCATTATTTTCAATTGCCAAAGAAAAATGATACAATATCGGAGAAACAAAGCAGCCGGAAGCAGCGAAATGGGAAAGCTGACACAAAAGACACAGGAACAGCGTAAATAAGAAGTAGACATCGGCGCGAGAGACAAGAATCAGCGTAAACAGGAAGT
>JAAZKL010000394.1 GCA_012799845.1 Clostridiaceae bacterium | reverse complement strand
TTCAAAATGGAGAAAGACAAGGAGAATGAAGCACGGGACATACTGTTCACGGTCTACCAGGCACTGAACGAGAAGGGCTACAATCCGATCAATCAGCTCGTTGGCTACATCCTTTCGGGCGATCCTACATACATCACCAATCATCTGAATGCAAGGAGCGTTATTCGAAGGCTTGAAAGGGATGAGCTGCTGGAAGAGATAGTGCGGTTCTACCTTGAAAACAAGAAATGATCGAAACCCCGACCAGTTCGGGGTTGTTTTTTGAGATCAGGGTCAGGTATGGTATCACATTAGGTGTCACATAAGATGCCGGAAACAGTGGCATGCGGCGTACAGCGCGCGGAATCAAATGTGCTGCCATATAGGACACTGTATAAAATGTCAAAAGCAGTGTCATGTGGAATACAGCATGATGAATTATATATAGTGTCACGACGATGCCACATATGGTAAACGTTGAGCAACCGCATGATCATCTGGAATAACAGGATGTGACGTAACAGGGATCTATGGAATATGTTCAATTGGGAAAAACAGGCATAACGGTTTCGAGGCTTTGCTTCGGGGCGCTGGTGATAGGCCCGCTTCAGAAAAATATGCCGGTGAAAGAGGGAGCAGCTGTCATAAGGGCAGCCCTGGAGATGGGGGTCAGTTTCATCGATACCGCAGAGCTTTACGGAACATACGGGCATATCCGGGAAGCGCTGAAGGGGTTCGGCGGGAGACCCGTCGTGGCGACGAAGTCCTATGCCTACACAGCCGAAGGCGCGGCCGAAAGCGTCGAGAAAGCCAGGAAAGAGCTCGATATGGATGTGCTGGACATATTCCTGCTCCATGAACAGGAGTCCAGGCTGACGCTGAAAGGCCACCGGGAGGCGCTTGAGTATTACCTGGACGAGCGCGAAAAAGGCAGGATCAGGGCTGTCGGCGTATCGACACATAATATAGAGGTAGTCAGGGCAATATGTGAAATGCCCGAGATAGACGTAGTACATCCGCTGATTAATATCACCGGGATCGGCATTGGCGACGGGAACATCGGGGAGATGCTTGGCGCAGTCAAAGAGGCTTTCGGGTGCGGGAAGGGCGTTTACAGCATGAAGCCTCTCGGAGGAGGCAACCTCTTAAGGTCATATGATGAATGTATGGATTTCGTGCTTGGCCTGCCATTCGTGCATTCCATCGCCGTCGGCATGCAGAGTGCGGATGAAGCGGAGATGAACGTCCTTAAGTTCGAAGGGCGTGAAATACCTGCGAGACTGAAGGAAGCGGCAGGATCGGTGAGGAAGCGGTTACATATAGATTTTTGGTGCACGGGCTGCGGCAAATGCGTGCAGAGATGCAGCCAAAGAGCGCTGTCGATCGTTGGAGGAAAAGCGGCGGCCGATCCCGCGAAATGTGTACTGTGCGGATACTGTTCGGGCGCGTGTCCCAACTTTGCCATAAAGATATGCTGAGTTACGGGGGATAACTTGCCGGACTGCATCATGGGCAGCCCATCACAGGCAGCCCATCATAGCCGTTCATCATGGGTAGACCGTCACAGGCAGCCATTTAAATGTTACCCGCGATGCAGATGTAAGCTGCCGTCTGGAAACCCCGGAGCAGGTACGGGAGGATTTATATGAGAATAATGGGTATAGATTTTGGAGACAGTAGAATAGGCGTAGCTGTGAGCGACCCACTGGGATGGACAGCCCAGGGGCTGGACACGATAGAATGGAAGGGTCCGCCGGAGCAGGCCGCGGATGAGATCAGGCGACTGGCTGAGCAATACGGAGTCGAAAAAATCGTCATAGGTCTGCCGAGGAACATGAACGGGACCATCGGGCCCAGTGGGGAGAAGGCCATTGAATTTGGCGAGCTTCTTGCCAGGGTCACCGGGCTGGAAGTCGAAAAATGGGACGAGCGGCTCACGACTGTGGCGGCCAACCGCCTGATGCACGAAGTAGGGATGAAGACCTCAAAAAAGAAAAAATCAGTGGACAGGATCGCTGCGGTTTTCATATTGCAGGGATATCTTGACAGTATGAGGAAATAAGGTTATTGTATTAGGGTACTGTAGTTTAGAAAGGATGGGATTGCCATGGATGCAGAAAGAGACGATATTGTTGTCCTGGTTGATGAAAATGGCGAAGAAGTCGAATTTGAACATATCGATACTGTCGAAATGAACGGGAACGAGTATGTAGTGCTGATCCCGTTCAGCGAGGACGAGGATGATGACCTGGAAGAAGAAGTCGTTATCCTCAGGGTCGAGCACAGTGAAGACGGGGATGACACTTTCGTGACGATAGAGGACGATGACGAGCTCGAAGAAGTGTTCAGCGAATTCCAGTCACGCCTGGAAGAAGAATTCGAAGACGAAGAGGACTGAGGAACGTTTTCCCGAATCCTGTTATCTGATTCGGCCGCAGGTAATAATGTGCATGAATAAAGAACCATTGGCTTTGCCTCATTGACTTTGCCCGTGGTTCTTTGTTTATATCCGCCCTTTCCCGGTTTTTCGCCGGTTCGCAGCTTTTTTGCCCTTCGCCGACGCCCTTGAACTTTCTTGCTTCCGGTCGCTCTTCTGTTTCTGTTGCCAGTCCTCAGATCTGGCCGCTTTCCTGAGTCCCCTGCCAGTCCACAGATCTGGCCGCTTTCCTGATCCCGTCGCCGGTCCTCAGATCTGGCCGCCTTCCTGATCCCGTCGCCAGTCCTCATTTTTCCTTGTCCTTTTTCAGGAGTAACCGCTGCTGCTCGAATATGTACCTGATCAGAGCGTCCTGATCCTTCTTGGAGATTTCGGTGAAGTTTACGCCCAACTCGTAGTTTTTTCCTTTCCTGACATCTATCATCTGGCTTCTGACAATAATGCCTTTGGCCTTGATCTGCTTACCGTCCGTTAGTTCCAGTTCGATCACGATTTCCGAGTATTTGGGGAACTCTTTTTCAGTAACCAGGCAGACGCCCGACCCGCTTATGTTTTTTGTGTACGCCCTGACAGGTTCGCTTTTTTCTGCAGCTTCCGCATCGTCAGCCGCATCTGCGGGCAGTATAGCCGCATCCAGTACTATTTCGAGCCTGAAATGCATCCTTCTCTGGATCTTTATTATTTCAGCGTCGGGCTTTACTGTCATGACAGCTATTTTCCCCCGGTATTCCTTTGAACTGACCACGGCTGTGAAACCGAGCAATCCCTGGATCGGATGGACAAAGGTAAGCCGGATCGTTACACCGTCAGGTATGAAAACTACCCTGGAGCCTGTAATTGGAGAAGAAATGACCATCGTCCCGTCTTCCTGGTACTCAAGAAGTTGGCTGACAAAAACGTTCCCGACCCTTTCTCCGCTGTTGTTCAGTATTTCCAGTTCCAGCCTGGTTCCTATCGATATTTCCGGAGGCATCATTTGGATTTCTCCTGTAGATCCGATTTTGCATCTTTATTATAATTATACTTATATTGGGTTTGATGTCCAATATCTTATTTGGGTATAGTTCAGGCCACAGACAGACATTTCTTCCCCAAAATTCGATTCACAAGAGGATTTGCAAACATCGGATAGAATTATTATATTAACCGATAAATTAACCGATATATTAACCGATTCACAATTCCGGAGGACATCAGATGGGGAGAAAACTTGCCTTGTGTCTGGCGATGCTGATGCTGGCGGCTTATGTTTCCGGCTGCGGGGCTAAAACACCGGAGCAGTTGGCTGAGACTGCTGTTGTTGAGACGGCTCTGCCGGAGCCATTTATCAACACCAGGAACAATCCGGGAGAACTGCCTGCGGGGGAGCAGCCTGTGGGAGAGCAGCCCGGGTCTGCCGCAGACGGGCCCGGTGGACCGGCGGCGCCTGAAGAGGACATCTATTCGCTGCCGTACGAAGGGATGAGGCCTATGGCCGTAATGATCGACAACCAGGGCTCGAAGGTGTTGCCGCAGGGCGGTCTGGACAAGGCGCAGATAATATTTGAAGTCATCGTGGAGGGCGGGCTTACAAGGCTGATGCCCGTGTTCTGGGGCACCGAACCTGAAATGATCGGCCCTGTCAGGAGCGCAAGGCACTATTTCCTTGATTTCAGCATGGAATATGACGCGGTTTATGTCCACTACGGCGGGAGCCCCCAGGCAGGTACGGATATAAAGAAGCTGAATATTAACGAGATAGATGGTATCGTGCTTGGTCCGGATGTTTTCTGGGATTTGACCAATGACCCGAAAAACTGGCAGGATTCATACACTTCCATGGAGAAACTGAAAAAGTATGCTGAAAAGCGGAAATTCCGCGACACCGCCAATGTGGAATTCCCGTTCAGATACAACGAGTCGGCGGAGGATATCGTACCGGCGGGGGGCGACGACGCCATGTCCGTTGCGCTGAAGTATCCGTCGATGAGCGTCAGGTTCGATTACGACAGCGGGACGAGGACGTATAAGCGTTTCAGGTACGATAAAGAGCATATCGAGAGGGTCACGGGAAAACAGCTCGAAGCAAAGAACATAATCGTGATGCATGTCCGCAACTGGACCATAGAAGGCGATTATGCAGGCCGGCAGGACATGCAGACCACAGGGACCGGGAAGGGATATTTCATTACGTGCGGCAAAGCATACAGGATCACGTGGTCAAAGGAATCCAGAAGCTCGCAGACAAAATTCGCATATGAGAACGGCGAGCCGATCGTGCTGAACCGCGGACAGACATGGATACAGATAATGCCCCTCAACGCCAAAGTTACTATAGAATGATCGATCACATTTACTTTATTTGGCGGTGCTCCTTTTGGAATTCTCATGTTAACCGGATCGTATTTGGGGCATATATTAACTGATGTCCAATTAAG
>JAAZKL010000393.1 GCA_012799845.1 Clostridiaceae bacterium | reverse complement strand
CGAAAACTGTTGTATAATTATATAAGCTCTGAAAAAACATGCTGAAAGAGTATGCTGATTATGCAAATTGTCTGTTAGGAGCAAAAACATGACTAAAAAAGAAAAAGACCTTGGAAATTATATCGCCGGGATAACCGGTATCGACCATGCCGCGGCCGATGCTGCGGGAAAAAGGCTGGACGGCCTTGTGAAACCTCCGGGCAGCCTTGGAAGGCTTGAAGATATTGCCGCAAGGCTCGCGGGAATCACGGGACAGGTTTGCAATACCATGGACAGGCGCTGTGTTATCATTATGTGCTCAGATAATGGTGTCGTCGAGGAGGGAGTCGCGTCCGCGCCTCAGTCTGTCACATATGCGCAGACTATTAATTTCACCCGCGGCATAACCGGCGTGGCTGTGCTGGCGAAATGCTTCAACGCGGACCTTATGGTAGTGGATGTGGGCATAAACGCAGATATAAGCCATCCTGGCATCATAAGCAGAAAGATCAGGAAAGGCACATCAAACCTGGCGAAGCAGCCGGCAATGACACGGGACGAAGCAGTATCCGCAATGCTTACGGGAATCGAAATGGCCGGGGAAGCCCGCAGGAAAGGCTATAAAATTATCGGCGTAGGTGAGATGGGCATCGGAAACACGACTACAAGCAGTGCGGTACTGTGCGCGCTTACCGGGATCGATGCCGGTCTGGCGGTCGGAAAGGGTGCGGGGCTTTCCAACGAGGGGTTTGAAAAGAAAAAACAGATCATCATGGATGCGATAAAAATGCACAAACCGGATCCAAACGACGCAATCGACGTGATATCGAAGGTCGGGGGATTCGATATTGCCGCCATGACCGGAGTTTTTCTCGGAGCGGCTTATTACAAACTTCCGGTGGTCATAGACGGTTTTATTTCCGCTGTTGCAGCCCTTGCCGCAGCGAGGCTGGCCGGGCTTGCCGCTGAGTACATGATACCTTCCCATGCGTCGTATGAGCCGGGTTATATATTCGCTGCCAGAGAGCTCGGACTCGAACCTGTGCTTATGTTGGACATGCGACTTGGTGAAGGAAGCGGCTGTCCGATAATGTTTATGGTGATCGATGCCGCATGTGCGATATTACGTGATATGGGCACATTCGCCGAAGCCGGGATAGACGATGAGTACCTGGAAAATATCAAAGGCGAAGAATGTTTTTCAACAGAGAATAATTCAACAGAAAATAATTTTACGGTTAATAAATCAACGGGAAATAGTTCAACAGAGAACGAATAAAACTTCAGGCAGTAATGATTTGTTCTTACGATTAAAACCGGCTGAAATGATATATCAGGGCACGAAAGCATGTGGATACTTATAGGCGTGAAGGTGGCGGAAAGTTGAGGATACTGGTATCAGGCGGCTGTAAAAACGGGAAATCCTACATTGCCCAAAGACTCGCAAAAGGGCAGGCGAAAGGTCGGCTGTATTATGTTGCGACCATGCGTCCCTGTGATAACGAGGATATCGAAAGGATCGAGAGGCACAGACGGGAACGCGAGGGCTGGGGTTTTGATACGGTCGAGCAGCCTGTCGATATAAATAAGTGCCTTGACTCATGCGATACGGATGCATCATTCCTGCTGGACAGTACGACGGCTTTGCTTGCGAACGAAATGTTTCCGGGCAGCGACAGTGTGAACATGGACGCGCCGGCCAGGGTCGCGGGCGAACTGGTCAGCCTGTGCCAACAAGTGAGAGATATAGTTATTGTTTCGGATTATATATACTCTGACGCCATATTGTATGATGAACTGACCGATGCCTACCGCAGGGGGCTCGCTTACATCGACAGAACGCTGGCGGCGGTATGCGATGTCGTGCTGGAGGTTGCATTCGGCAGTATCACATTACATAAAGGTGGGGAGGTGTTCAGTGCTCTATATGAAAAGGTTCTTTAAAGGGTTTTTCATGTCTTTTGGCATGTTTTGCGCGATACCGGTGCCATACAGGGAATGGGATGAAAGCTGTGCGGATCTCGTCATCCCGTTTTTCCCCGTCGTCGGACTGCTTATCGGAGCGCTATGGTATGGGGCCGCACAGCTTCTTATTCTTGCAGGACTGAGCACTGTGATGCTTTCGGCATTTCTGATGCTTTTTCCCAACATAATAACGGGATTTTTACACATCGACGGTTTCATGGATACAAATGACGCGATCCTGTCGCGCCGCCCGCCGGAAGAAAAGCTCAGGATACTGAAGGATCCCCATGCAGGGGCTTTTGCGGTCGTTTCCGTCCTGGCCCTGTTTGTCATATGCTTTGCAAGTACGTACGAAATCGTTGCTGACGTCTCCGGAACCGGAAAACTGTTTTTTTTCCTGTTCATGCCGGTGATATCGAGAAGCCTGGCCGGGACAGCCCTGCTTTCACTGAAGACAATGCCCCAGAGCAATTACGGTTCATATTTTAAGAAAAATGTAAAAGCGGTCCACAAAATCAGCCTGGTTTTAATGGGGATTTTAGCGGCAACGTCAGCATGTATTGTACTGGGGATCGAAGGAGCAATCGTAGTGGCGGCAATGATTGCGGGTTTTTTCCTTTCCACCCTGCATGCATACCGGCAGTTCGGCGGCATTTCGGGCGATCTGTCCGGCTACGCCCTGACAGTTTCAGAGGCATGTGCTCTTGTGGCGCTTGCGCTTGTTTGAGGAGGTAGGGCGATGGTATTGGTCTTTGGCGGCGCGTGGCAGGGAAAGCTGGAATATGTGATACAAAATTACGGTGTGCGGGAAGACGAAATCTTTTACTGCGATGACAGCAGTGAAATCGATTTTTCCAAAAAAGCTGTTTACGGGCTTGACAGGCTTATCCTCAACATTATCAGGGACGGGGCCGACCCGTTGGAGTACATAAAAAGTAACCTTGACAGGATCAGTGATAAAATTATCATCTGTACGGACATTTCCAGCGGAGTCGTTCCCATGGACCCGGTCCTGAGGCAGTGGAGGGAAGCTGTCGGACGCTGCATGGCTTTGCTTGCACGCAGCGCGGAAAGAGTTGTCCGGATTTTTTGCGGTATAGGGACGGTATTAAAATGAGTGCGCTTATACATATTATACGCCACGGGCGGACTGATGCGAACGAGAGACGTCTTTACTGCGGCAGCACCGATATTTCGCTGTCGGAAGACGGGACCAGGGAGATCCTGGCGCTGAAGGGAAAAGGGATTTATCCCGAAGCGGAGTTATACATATCAAGCGGCATGAAAAGGTCGGTCGAAACCCTCAGACTTATATACGGCGACGTTGACTGCATTACTGTGGAGAGCTTGCGGGAGTACGATTTTGGAAATTTTGAAATGCACAGTCATTATGAACTGGAAAGCATACGTGACTACCAGGAATGGATAGCCGATGAGATCGGCGATGTATGCTGCCCGAGCGGGGAGAGCAGGATTGAATTTAGTAAGAGGGTCGAACAGGGGATAAATGAAGTTCTTGAAGAGGTGGAAAGATGCAGGGCAGATTCCGCAGTTGTAATATGCCATGGCGGCGTTATAATGGCCATCATGCACGCTTTATTTCCTGATATAAAGAACTACTTTGAATGGCAGTCTGAAAACGGGCTTGGATATACGCTGCTGTATTCTGACGGCAGAATAACAGGGTATCGGGACCTGGATTCCCGGTAGGAAAAGTGACTGTATACATACCTGGTTCATATTATCTTCGTCAAAACATTTTTCACAAAATATTGATTTGATCAAAAAGTTTTGATAAAGTAATCAAAGAGTGAAAAATCTTTTCCCCTCAGGATAATAACATCGATTTTGTCCTTAAGTGTGTCATTTTTAATGATTTGGCTCTCCTTCTCCGTTACCGCGATGAGTCCTTCATGACTAAAAATCTCCTGCATCCATGAAATCCCCGCATTTTCTGCAACCATCAATACAGGGTAGTTCTCGGGTACATGAAGGAACTCGCCTGTTAATGAATCTAACCCTGAAATATAGAAACCATATCCGTAATCTATAGCAAGGTCATACACAAATTGAGATTTTTTCTGAAGGTATGTGTAGCCTACTGGATCGCTTTCTTTTATTTTGGTCAAACCATAATACCCATGGCCGGTTCTGTAGATTTTCCCGCGCTGCACTAATTCATACAATCTCCAGGATACTGTTTTAGGGTTTATCTCAGGAAACAGGGAGTAGATCTTCCTAACACTTAGTTCTTCACCATTTTGCATGTATTCCTCAAGTTCCTGATAGAACTTCTCATAGGTTGTTCTTATGTCCTTTCTCATAAAATCACTCCATCAAAACTTATATAACAAAATTTAGTTTTTATCATTTGAACATATTGCCCGGAAAGAAAAGGCATTCGTTGATTTATATTATGCAGTTACCAGAATGGATTATGGGGTATCTGTACCAGAGTTATCAAGAATTTACCAGAGCTTGCGTAGAAAAAATACTACCGCAAAAGCAAAGATAAAAGACGCGGCTCGTGACAGGGGAATAAGCACTGAGATAAATTGGCTTTTGGAAATAAATAAAGCTCCTGAAAAAGTACTGGAATTTATGATCTGCCAGATCAAGGAGGTAAAATGAACGGGATAGTAATGACAACAAAATTTTACGGTTCAGAGATATTGATGAATGTATTGAAAAACTAAAGTTTGAAAATGTGCATGGGCCTGAGCGCGGGCGGCTGATTGGAGAAGTACGCGGTTTGCTGGAAGCTAAGTTTAAAAATACTGATGGATTGTCACCGGATCTTTTTAAAAAACGAATCGATAGAATAATTTGGGAATTGGTTTGTTTGGTTTCTCCTGAAGAAGTTATGGGATCTTTGAGCAAAATTCTTGCCTGACTCTGACAGAACAGGTAAAAAGGGGCATCTAAAAACCCGCAAAACGCTCGGTTTTTGCGGGTTTGGCGGAGAGTCAGGGATTCGAACCCTGGATACCCTTTCGGGTATACATGATTTCCAGTCATGCGCCCTCGACCATCTAGGCGAACTCTCCATGTCGAAAATAATACATGTATAAAGTTTGATACGGCAAGCATCCAGTGCATCCGTAGGTTCATGTAAATGCGCTTTCTGTGCCGCTTAACTATAATACAATAGAACCGGACGGATGTCAATCGGAAATGGTCCGCGGGACAATATGGTCATTGCCATGATTATTGCCGAAAACAGCGCCCGGAACCTGATCATTCACATCAATGCGTGTTCAGCCTCTTTCATTTCGTTGACGTGAATGTTTGATAGTGATAATATCTTATCGAAACGATGGGAGGAGTCGGCGATGAAAAAAGGTACATCATTCGGCAAATTTACTATCAGGCGGGTAAAAAGGAAGAAGTCTGTAAAGAAAATACTCACTATAATCGCGATAGTTCTTTTTGTTATTGTTATCGCCGGCTTTGCAGCCATTCCGCCCGTCGTGATGAAAGATATGATCCATGTGCACGCGGATGTCAGAGAACTGCCGCCGGAGCGATTTGGTGTGGCGGCGGAAGAAATATGGCTGACTACCGAAGACGGGTTCAGGCTTGTCTCCTGGGAGGTCAAAGCCGATAACCCCAGGGGTATCGTCATATTCCTGTCCGGCATTCATAATCCGTCAGTTACTGCATTTTTCGGCCACGCCAAAATGATGGCGGACAACGGATACTCTTCTCTCCTTATCGAAATGCGTTCCCACGGGAGAAGCGAAGGGGACAAGATATACGCGGGGACCAGGGAGCACCTTGACACAAAGGCGGGAGTCGAATATATCAAGGCGCAGCCGTCATATAAAGACCTGCCGGTCATAGTCTTCGGAGTATCGATGGGCGGCGCCACGGCGATCAATTCGATCGGAGAGATCCCGGATATTGACGGGCTCATAAGCGTTTCAGCGTTTTCATCATGGCAGGATACATTCTGTGACAATATGGTCAGCATGGGGCTGCCACCTTTCATCGCAGAGATCCAGAAGCCTTTCGTCAAGCTTTACATGGGTTTGGAGTACGGTTTCGGCAGCACAAAGATAAGTCCCGTCAATGAAATAAAGAAGCTGAACGGCAGACCTGCGCTCCTGATGCATTCGACAGGGGATTCGCAGGTGCCTTACAGCAGCTTTGAAAGGCTGAAGGAAGCGGCAGGCGGACAGGTCGAAACCTTTGTCCGCGAGGGCGATTATCATTTCATCTGCAGGGACGAAAGTTTTGATAAGCCCTGGACAGATGAGGAGTATGCCGGCGCCATCCTTTCCTTCCTGAAGGAGCGCTTCTGAATGAGATCTTGATCGGGGCATGGCCGCATGGCTGCGGCTATTGACATAGACGCGGCTGTCAGTCCGTCTGTTGTTGCTGCGGCCATTCTGAATTTCGCTCCCAGTATGCAAATGTTCAATTTCGTTCCTTGTGTGCAAATACTCCATTTCCCGGAAATAGTTCAGTTGCCGGGCAAGTATTTGACTAAACCTGAAAACAGATCGATGATCCAGTCGGGCAGCCCCGGGAATGCCGTCCGTATGAGAGCGGCCGCTTCAGTTATGGTTTCAGGGGTTATCCGGCTTATTTTCAGCAAATATTCACCGTCGATTTCACTCCCTATGGCAACAGTGCCGGCAGCGACTCCTCCTATTGCTATTTTGCCCAGGGCAACTCCTCCAAACGCCCCAAAGCCGATGACGACCCCGCCGAATGCAGCGGCGCCTAATGCCACACCGCCCAGGGCCATCAGCAGGCCGAGGGCAAGGCCGCCGAACGCGATAACGCCCAATGCCAGACCGCCGACGCTGATTATCCCTATCGGGATGGCGCCTATAGAAACAATTCCCAGGGATGTCGTTCCGATCGCAATGATGCCTTTTGCTAAAGCAGGCCTGCCATACCTGCTTATTTTGATGTGGACCAGAGGTATCCCGAAAACAGAGGTTTTTGACCTGTATTCGTAGACCCGCTTCACATATATCGCATTATCTGAACGATCTGACAGCAGATCATCAAAAAGTTCACCTTTATCATCATAGATCGAATCCATGAATTCACGGGCAACTTCCTTCGGATCGCCCATTTCAGTGATCACGCTGTCTATATCCTGTGTTCGGGCAGCCTCATTGAGCTGAGCGATCAGGTCTTCCCTTATGCGTTTCTTCATTTTATTGTCGGCAACAATGTAAGAAAGGACTTCATTTACATAGGCGTTTATTCTGTTCATCCGGTCATTACCCTCTTTCATAAAGATTCATATAAGGCTCATATAAAATATCAGTAAAGCATTAGTGCGTCAGTACAGAATCTTTTTGGCTGCGGAGATAAGCCACTCAAGCTCCTGCTTCATGTTTTCCAGCGCTTTCAGACCTGCAGGTGTTATCCTGTAGTACTTTCTCGGGACGCTCCGCCTTTCGTGG
>JAAZKL010000392.1 GCA_012799845.1 Clostridiaceae bacterium | reverse complement strand
GCTCATCGTTGAGCATGTCCTCGGTGTACGAAACGCAAAGGTCGTATTGGCTGAGGCTATTGATTTTGAACCTGTCATAGTTTTCGGTGAACTCGACTTTAAAATCGCTGAGTATATCTTTGAGTTCTTTATCGACCCCGCCCAGGGGATGGAATTTCACATTCGTATAATTGCCTGTAACGATAGCTTTTTTTGTTGCCATTGGATTTTCCCTTCTCTCTCGCCTGTTATGTATTAAATTATAGCAAATTTTTGTTGACACTTGCCCATTTATAGTATAATATACTAAACATATAGGAAATGACGGAATTAAAAAGGGATCAAAAATGCATTGAATGTACTCAGAGCGAGTATATGATGCGAAGATTCCTTATCAGGTTTTGCCATATATCAATTGTACGGGAGGTCAGTTATGGAAAAAAGGAAGCTTGGATTTGACACATTGCAGGTGCATGCGGGACAAAAGCCGGACCCTGCTACCGGTTCGAGAGCAGTTCCCATATACCAGACCACGTCCTACGTCTTCAGGAACACTGAGCACGGTGCGAACCTGTTTGCGCTTAAGGAACCGGGAAACATTTATACGAGGATCATGAATCCGACCAATGATGTATTCGAACAGAGAATGGCTGCACTGGAGGGCGGCGTGGCCGCGTTGGCCGTATCTTCGGGATCCGCCGCCATTACATACGCTGTTTTGAACATCGCCGGGGCTGGAGATGAGATCGTGTCCGCAAGCACACTATATGGCGGGACGTACAACCTGTTTTCGACGACACTGCCCAGGCTTGGGATCAAAACAGTATTCGTGGATCCGGACGATCCGGAGAATTTCAGGAAAGCAATAAATGAGAATACCAAAGCACTCTACATTGAGACACTGGGGAACCCCGGCATCAACATCCCGGATATAGAAGCTGTCGCGGCGATAGCTCACGAGAACAGGATACCGCTGATCGCGGATAACACGTTCGGGACACCGTATCTCATCCGCCCGTTCGAATTCGGGGCCGATATTGTGGTGCATTCGGCGACTAAGTTCATAGGAGGCCACGGTACCACGCTGGGAGGAGTCATAGTCGACAGCGGCAAGTTCGACTGGCAGGGCAGCTGCAAATTCCCCGGCCTGACGGAGCCTGACCCGAGCTATCACGGGATCGTATATGCAAGAGACGTGGGTCCTGCCGCTTATGTTACGAAAATAAGGGTGCAGCTGCTCAGGGATACCGGCGCGGCTATCAGCCCGTTCAACTCGTTCCTCCTGCTGCAGGGACTGGAAACATTGTCGCTGAGAGTGGCAAAGCATGTGGATAACGCGATGAAGATAGCAAGATACCTCGATGACCATCCCCAGGTCGCATGGGTGAATTACCCCGGCCTTGAGAACAATAAGTACCATGAACTCGCGAAGAAGTACATGCCGAAGGGAGCGGGTTCCATCTTCACATTCGGCATCAGGGGCGGTATTGAGGCTGCGGTCAGGTTCATTGACAGCCTTGAGATATTCTCGCTGCTCGCCAATGTCGCAGACGCAAAGTCCCTTGTGATACATCACGCATCCACCACCCACGCCCAGTTGTCGCCTGAGGACCAGCTGGCGGCTGGCGTGACGCCGGACCAGATCAGGCTATCGATAGGAATAGAGGATCCCGACGACCTCATCTATGACCTGGACCAGGCATTGAAGAAAGCTGTCGGGTAAAACAAGCAGTTATAGCGGGTCATATGACGGGACAGTTTTACGAGGTGAGTGTTATCATATAACGCGGTATTGCAGTCCTTCGGCAAGCCTGATCCTGAAGATGGAGAGACATGCTTTCAGTGTATTCATATACACATCTCCCTGTACATGAGGGCTATGATTTCATCGATATCGTGCTCCTGTATCGTTATGTCCTTTATCGGAAGCACCTGCGACAGCCGTTTGATCATTTCATAGGAAGCGATTTTCGACGGATCGTAAAAGACGGACCAGATATTCGCGTTCACATCGACCGACTCCGCTCCTTCGATTTCAAAAGCTTCGACGTACCGGTCCAGCGTCGCCCTGATGCAGCGCAGCGGTGAATACCGCTTCTTCAGTTCCTCCAGGCTGCCGTCGTAGAGCTTTTTGCCTCGTCCAATGACCATGACCCGGCTGCACATCGACTCGATATCGTCCATATCGTGGGTAGTCAGTATCATCGTCGTGCCATGCTCGCTATTCTCTTTCCTCAGGAAATCACGCAGCGCCAGCTTTGTCACGGCGTCAAGCCCGATAGTGGGCTCGTCGAGGAAAAGTATCTTCGGCCTGTGCAGGAGAGCCGCGGCTATTTCGCACCGCATGCGCTGCCCCAGCGATAACTGGCGGACGGGAGTCTTCAGCAATCCAGTGATTTCGAGGGTCTCTGTCAATTCATCGAGACGCTGCCTGAAATCATTGGCCGGTATGCTGTAAATATCCTTCAGCAAATCAAAGGAGTCGCTTACGGGAACATCCCACCAAAGCTGGCTCCGCTGGCCGAAAACGACGCCGATCTGCGAGACGTGCCTGACTCTCTGGACCCACGGGATACGGCCCATGATCCTGCAGGTCCCGCTGTCCGGCGTCAGTATACCGCTCATAATCTTGACCGTAGTGGATTTTCCGGCTCCGTTGGGGCCGATGTAACCTACGAGTTCGCCTTCTTCGATGTCGAATGAAACACTGTCAAGAGCTTTGATGATCCTGTGCTTCCGCACGAAGGCCCCTCTCAGGACAGCAAGCCGCCCCTCCGGCCTCTCGGCGACTTTAAAGGTCTTGCATATTTCTCTGAGTTCGATTTGCGCCATGACATACCTCCTGTCGTTTTTCAGGCGATTATGGCACAAAAGTGACATAAAGCCGAAATGTGTTTCGAACGAAAATACCTTGGAGTAATATGTGCAACGGACAGATTCAGAATGAAAAAGTACGGATCTTGATATGTAGGATTTGCCAAATAAAAATTATTTTACTCCAAATTATTCTGAAAGTAAAGTACCGAAAATTAAATTGCTTTATAAAATTTCATATTGATCTGATGTTATGTGTGGAAAATATTGAGGCATTGTGCTATTATCTTTTTTGACGGCACAACGGAACGGTGCAAATTGGCAATATGAATGAAGATATTGCTTCGGGAGGTCGGACTTTGGGAACGGAAGCGGTCTACAGGAGTACATATACGATCGGATACAGCGATATAGATTTCCTGAAAAACCTGAAGTGCAGCAAGCTGTTCGAATACTTTCAGGATACCGCCAGTGAGGCCGCTGACAGGCTTGGTGCCGGGGTAGATACACTGGATGAAAAATACTCCGTGGCATGGGTGCTGACCCGTATCAGGGTGGAATTTACAAGGATCCCTGGACTGAATGAAAGCATAACTGTATCGACTTGGCCGCATCCGCCCGGGAAGCTGGAGTTCGAAAGGGACTTCACGGTTACCGATGAAAACGGGGATGTTATAATAAGAGCTGTCTCCGCATGGGTAATAATCGATGTGAAAACGAGGGAACTGAGAAGAAGCGATTACATCCATATGGAATACCCGGAGTTCACCGGGGAACATGCACTGGATTCGCGGCCGGGGAGGCTCAGGCCTTCCGGAGATCCCGAACCGGTATACAGGAAAGTGGTCGGATACAGTGATGTGGATTTCAACTGCCATATAAACAACTCCAGGTATATAGACTACATCATGGACTGCTTCCCTGTCGAAAGCCACAGGCAGTACATGATAAAGACTTTGGAAGTAAATTATATAAAGGAAGCCTTCCCGGGCGATACGCTGCTGCTCTGCCGCGAGATCCCGCGCAATGTCGGGGAAACCGCCGTCATGGCAGGCGGAAACGCCGTTTACATAGAGGGAGTCGTTGAAAAAGAAAACAGGCCTTGCTTTAGGGCAAGGATACGGATCGAACCCAGGAAGTGAGCAGCCTGTTGCCAGGCACGGGAAATAAGCGGCCGGATGCACGCCGGCGAATGTCAGTTATTGTATTGATGAAGATAAAAAACTAAATTGTCAGGAGGTAACTATGAACAAAGTCGAACTTTTAACAGTAAACACCATAAGGATCCTGTCTGCTGAAGCGGTCCAGAAGGCCAACTCAGGCCATCCCGGCCTTCCGATGGGAGCCGCTCCCATGGCATATACACTTTGGGGAAGGAATCTGAAGCACAACCCCGCAAATCCCGACTGGGACGACCGTGACCGGTTCATACTGTCTGCCGGGCATGGTTCGATGCTGATCTATTCCCTGCTCCACCTGTTCGGCTACGGACTGACCATCGACGATCTGAAGAATTTCAGGCAGTTGGACAGCCTGACGCCGGGACACCCGGAATACAGGCATACGAAGGGCGTTGAGATAACCACGGGGCCTCTTGGCCAGGGTATGGCAAACGCTGTCGGAATGGCAATGGCAGAGGCTTACCTGGCAAATAAATTCAACCGCCCCGGTTATTCTGTCGTTGACCACTACACTTACGTACTTGCAGGCGACGGCTGCATGATGGAGGGCGTGACCTCCGAGGCGGCATCCCTGGCAGGTACCCTTGGACTTGGCAAGCTGATAGTGCTGTATGACTCCAACAACATTACCATAGAAGGCTCCACCGATATCGCTTTCCGCGAAGATGTCAGGAAGCGTTTCGAGGCCTACGGCTGGCACACTCTGAAAGTTGATGACGGCACCAACATCGAAGACATCGACGCTGCGATCAAAGCCGCAAAGGCAGTGACGGACAAACCTTCTCTGATCGAGATCAAGACGCAGATAGGGTACGGCAGCCCCAGGCAGGGTATGGCGTCTGCCCACGGAGAGCCCCTGGGCGCTGAAAACCTGCTGGAATCAAAGAAAACGCTGGGCTGGGATTACAGTGAGGAATTCCACGTGCCGGACGAAGTGAAAGCGCACCTGGAACAGATCTGCGCCAACGGCATGAAGGCGGAAAATGAATGGAACGAAATGATAAAAGCATATAAGAAAGAATATCCGGAGCTTGCTGCGGAATGGGAGGCATGGAAGCAAAACGACTTCTCGGATGCGCTTCTTGATGATGAAGACTTCTGGAGCTATGACACAAAGGCCGATGCTACAAGAAATTCATCCGGCGCCGTGCTGAACAAGCTTGTGGCCAGGATCCCGAACCTGATAGGCGGATCGGCTGACCTTGCGCCTTCAAACAAGTCTTACATGAAGAACAGAGGCGACTTTTCAAGAGAAGACCACAGCGGGGCGAACCTGCACTTCGGCGTCCGTGAGCACGCCATGGCAGCGATAGCCAACGGTATGGCCGCCCATGGCAGGCTTACGCCTTATGTCGCCACATTCTTCGTATTCAGCGATTACATGAAGCCGTCCATGAGGCTTTCCGCCCTGATGAAGCTGCCTGTGACATATATAATGACCCATGACAGCATCGGCGTTGGCGAAGACGGACCTACGCACCAGCCCGTGGAGCACCTGGCAGCGCTCAGGAGCATCCCTGGCTTCATAGTGTTCCGTCCGTGCGATGCAAAGGAGACAGCCGCAGGATGGTATACAGCAATGTCCAGGAAGGACGCTCCCACGGCTCTCGTGCTTACGAGGCAGAACCTGCCGCAGCTTGAAATGACCGGCAAAGACGCGCTTAAGGGAGCTTACGTGATACTGGATCCAGGGAAAAAGCCCGAAATCATACTGATGGCTTCCGGATCAGAAGTGCACCTTGTCTATGAGGCGGGGAAACAGCTGCTGGAACGCGGCATAGCAGTCCGCGTGGTCAGTATGCCTTCATGGGAACTGTTCGAGGAACAGGACGCCGAATATAAGGAATCGGTGCTCCCTTCGGACGTGGACAAAAGGCTTGCGGTGGAAGCGGGATCTTCCTTCGGCTGGCACAAATATACCGGCCTGCAGGGAGAT
>JAAZKL010000391.1 GCA_012799845.1 Clostridiaceae bacterium | reverse complement strand
TGAAAAGCGTCATCCCTGACGATGACAACGACGGCAAACCAGACGAATACTGGCTTGCGGCTGAGTTCGCCATAACCGGTGCGGAACCATGAACATTAAATCCGGAATCATGAAAATTGGATCCGGTACCATGAACATTAAATCCGGAATCATGAAAATTGGATCCGGAATCATGAACATTATGGATATGTATCCAGAATATTTACATGATTGATTCTATAACACATCATTCAAAGCAAATTTCCTGTTGCAGGAATCTTTTCACCTCATGATGCTTTGATTGCCCTTCATTGATTATGATTAACCTTCTTTGATTACTTTATGACGTTGATCTTCTGATTATCCGATTACAATTACATTAAAGCAGCCGTGATCAGGGCGCATATCGAAAAACACAATAAATTGCGGATTATCCGGTTTTTTTCGGGAAATATATGAATGGTCAGAACAAATGTTCGGAAATATATTGTCCTGTATTAAGGTATGGTATAAAATGTAAGAGAAAATTGGATCTGCCTGTCGGTCAGGGTACCATGACTGTTCAAGGTGAAGTTCCATTATAATCAGGAGGTTGGTTATGGCAAGTGATTTTGAAAAAATGGATAAAGCCAAGTCAGTTATGGTAAAAATGGCCGAAGGTATAAATCCGATAACCGGAGAGCAGATAAGGGATGAAAGCTTTCTGAACGATCCCAGGATAATAAGATGCTTCTATTTCATTGCCGAAGTGCTGGACAATGTCATGAACGGAGTTTACAGCAAAAGCAACAGGCTTGCGCAGTTTGTCATTACACCGGAGCAAAAAAGTATGGTCGTCCTGCCGGATGGTTTGATCGGTGTGACCGAATTTTCAAAGCAGGTGAATATGTGTATAGATCAGACCAGGAGCAAAAAGCTCACTGCCGTTGAGATAAATAAAAGGCTCAGGGAAATGGGCATCCTCGGTGAAGAGGTAAACCCGGCCACAGGGAAAACCCGGACTGTGACCAACTCAAAATCAAAAGACTATGGATTCGAGACGGTCACAAAATCCTTCAACGGCAACGAGTATGATATGGTGGTCATGAACGATACCGGAAAGCGTTATCTGCTCGAACACCTTGAAGAAATAATGAGTATTGACATAAACTGATGTTTTGTAGTAGTAATTGTATAATACATAATCACTGTAACAGAGCGGTAATACTGGTATAATGTAGTCAATATCAAAAGATATATGGCAGATCATGGAGTCCGGTTATGGAATACAAATACTGCAAAGACGATAATTTCGAGGATTTCGCATGCGGCAGGGTACTGTACCACCGGTCGGGCATGCCCAGTTTCCCTGTAAGGCTGGCGGATGAGATATTCAAACGGTGTATGGAATACCTGGGGAGGCAAAATGATATCGTATTGTTCGATCCCTGTTGCGGCGGAGGGTATTTGGTAACCGTGCTCGGACTGCTTAATCCGTCTGCCATTAAGGAATTTGTTTGCTCTGATATTGATGAAGATGCTGTCGGCCTTGCAAGGAGCAACCTGTCCCTGTTAACGATGGATGGGCTACTCCGGCGAAGGGACCAGATCTTCGGAATGATAGAATCATTCAATAAGCAGTCGCACAGGGATGCGCTGGAAAGTGCGGACAGGATCATCAAAATAGTGCAGGACCGCCCGTTCACACCTGAAATAAAGTGCTTAATGGCAGACGCATTGGATAAAATGTCATTCTGCAGCGAGGATTTCAAAGCAGATATCGTTATGGCCGATGTTCCATATGGGAAACTTGCCATGTGGTCTGGCGAGAATGACAATGCTGTCGATTTGCTCCTGGACTCTGTCAGTGGTGCCATCCATGAAGATTCCGTCGTCGCCGTTATATGCGACAAGTTCCAGAAAGTCCGCAACAGCAGCTATAAAAGGCTCGAACGTTTCAAAGCCGGCAAAAGGGTGGTTGAGATACTGAAGCCCGCGGGT
>JAAZKL010000390.1 GCA_012799845.1 Clostridiaceae bacterium | reverse complement strand
TGTCGCTGGTTCGATTCCGGCTCTGGGCACCAATACATGCGGGATTAACTCAGTGGTAGAGTGTCACCTTGCCAAGGTGAAAGTCGCGAGTCCGAATCTCGTATCCCGCTCCAAAAAGGCGCACAGGGCGCTTTTTTTTGCCCCGCTGCCGGTCAGTCGTGTTGACATCGGGAGGGCAATCGTGTTATCATATACTGGTCATAAGAGATACGGCGCCATAGCCAAGAGGTAAGGCACGGGTCTGCAAAACCCTTATTCCCCAGTTCGAATCTGGGTGGCGCCTCCAAATGATAACGGAAGTCCTTGATCCAGGTCTTCCGTTATTTAAATGCGTGAGTCGATCATCCTGGTTATTTCACCTTGCCGCATATTTTCGATACCTCACTTGTAATATGCACTAAAAGTGTTATTATTATAGATGATGATATATCCGACTGACAGCATACGCTGTACATGGACGACAAAGTTGCTTTGCCCTGTTATGGCTGTCGGCTGAAAAGTGTTTTGTCGGGGAGCGCTATGTTTAAGAAAAAAATACTGGTAATCGATGATACGGAACTAATGGTCAAACTAACCACAGATGTACTGACAGAACATGGGTACGAGGTCGTTTCCGCAAACAACGGCGTGGACGGCATAAAAATGGTTGCATCTGAAAAACCCGATCTTGTGCTCCTTGATGTGGTTATGCCAGGAATAGATGGTTTTGAGGTTTGTAAACTTCTCAGGAAGGATGAGAGCAACAACCTTATCCCCATCATTATGCTGACAGCCCAGGGAAATGAAGAAGACAAGCTCGCCGGCCTGGAACTTGGCGCCGACGACTATATAACAAAGCCTTTCAATCCCCGCGAACTAGTGAGCAGAGTCAGGAACACGCTCCTGAGGATAGACAGGAACAGGCTGGCAAACCCGCTTACCGGACTGCCGGGAAATACTGAGATACAGTCCGAGATCAATTACCGGATCGCCAAGGACATAATATTTTCCGTATTATATCTTGATGTGGACAATTTCAAGGCATACAACGACGTATACGGATTTTCCCACGGCGACAGGGCCATAAAGCTGATAGCCGACATACTTATGGACAATGTCAGGACCTTCGGCTCCAGGAATGATTTTATCGGGCACATAGGCGGGGACGATTTTGTCGTGATCACCGATCCCCAGCATGCGGATGCGCTTTGCGAGAATATAATAAAGGAATTCGACGAAAGGGTCCCGGAGCTTTATTCCGATGTAGACAAGCGTGCAGGGTTCATAAGTACGGTGAACAGAATGGGGCAGATCACGCAGTACCCGATCATGACCCTGTCCATAGCAGTCGCATCGAACGAGCACAGGGTGCTGCGCAATCATCTCGAGGTCGGCGAGATCGCCGCCGAACTGAAAAAGAAAGCAAAGTCCATCGTGGGCAGCGTATACCTGAAGGACAGGCGAAAAGACAAGTAACGGGAGAATATGGCTATGAAAAGATATATCATGAAAGGGCTGAAAATTTTATATGCTTACGCCATGGCGGTCCTTGTTTTCGTAGTTTTCCTTTATCCTTTCATGGGTATAACCAAGGAGGCTTTCAACACGTGGCTGCCGTTTTACAGCATACTGACGTTCCTTTTCCTGTTTACGGCTGTTTACTTCGAACTTAAGGAGCTTGCCATAAATGAGAAAAAGCCACATTCAGAAGTGGCTCCATACCCGCTGAAGGGCCTGGTTTACGGCCTTGTGAGCGTGATCCCGGTCACAGTGATCACGGCGGTGTTCTCATTCATCCGTTTCGAAGACCCTATAGTTGACCGGCTCAGGCACCTGGGAGTCAACACATTCCTCGGTCCGCTTTATTTCTTTATAAGATGGTTCAATGAGGCCATCCTGTCGTATTTCGGCGCTATACTGCTCATTCCTGTGATTGCTGCGTTCGGATACCTGGTGGGCTATTACGGCATCAACCTCAGCATCAGGGAGAAGTTAGCCGGGAAAAAACCGGTACAGGAGAAGGGTTTTACGAAGAGCCCCTGGAATCCGACGCTCAATGAGAAGAAGCCGCCCAAAAAGAAGAAAAAGAAGAATGTGAACAAGGGCCAGTGAATTCCTGAAACAACCTGCACAGTGTAGTAATATGTCCAACCCGTCCCCGAAT
>JAAZKL010000389.1 GCA_012799845.1 Clostridiaceae bacterium | reverse complement strand
CGGAAGGTATCTCAAAATCATTTACATTTTTCATTTGTATGACCTCATAATCTTTTGTATTAGCTTCGTAATTTATTATAAACGATACCGGAATACGCAACGCACATTTCTGAAGGCTGTAAACCGTTCATATTTCAATAATATACCATGATTTCGATTTTATCAATATACTCCCCTCAATTACGCGAAATTTATATTTCGCGTAATTATATAAAAAATTTCAGCAGGCTTCCCTATGACATAAGAAAATTAATATTAGCGGATCTGAGCTCCAAATGGCAGCAGCCCGAGTTTAGCAAGCTTGAAATGCTGTAGTCCAAAAGGTATCCCTATTATACTGATGCAATACACAAGACCGATAATGCAATGAATAACGGCAAACTCCCAGCCGAAAACTATCAGCCATATTATATTGAATATCAAACCTCCTGCGCCGAAATGCCCCAGGTCCACTTCTCTGCCAAATGGCCACAGAACAAGACCCGCGATTTTAAAGCACTGAATGCCGAACGGGATACCTATAATGGTAATGCAAAGAACCAGACCTGATACAGCCCACAGCAAACACATTACAAAACCGCCGAACAGCAGCCATATAATATTTCCTATGGTTTTCATCTGTATTTCCCCTTTCATGACTTAATTGAAAAATATAACTGATTAAGGATCCAATATATCGTACTGTTTCCGGATAATTAAGTCTGATAATCTGATAAATCGTCAGAAACTCTGCATCAGAACGATTAAATACCAGGTAAATCATTACATATTATAAATCCGGTGAATCGTTATATATCCTGAGTTATTCATATAAAAAGGCCTGTCGGACCATAAAGCCCGGCAGACCTTTCTTTCGGGCCATCAGTCGATGGCCACCTCCGCTTCGATCTTCATCAAGACCACCCCTTTCTCCAGGATGTCGGCTCCGGAAGCCGCATTGTACAGGATATCCGGTACATTTTGATTATAGTGCGGACGGAGGCGCCAAAACCAGATAATAAACAAGTATATCGATTTTTTCTTTACAGCCAGTCATTTAACGGCTCTATACCTTCAATAACAATATTATTATCGAAGTAAGGCTCATGCATATATTAATAAGGCACAGGAACATGACCACCTGTTTTGGGCTCAGGCCGGCCGAAAGCAGCCTGTAATGCACCTGGCTCCTGTCAGCCTTGTAAAATGGCTTGCCGTTCAGAAGCCTCTTCGCGACAATAAACAAATTATCGAAAATAGGCACACCCAGCGCAAGTATGGGAACGAACAGGGACAGTACCGTTGCCTGCTTGAATGCGCCGTCCAGTGCGATGATCCCGAGCACATAACCCATGAATCCCGCGCCTGCATCACCCATATATATCCTGGCCGGCGGTTTGTTGTACTTCAGGTAGCCGACAGCGACCCCGACGAGTATGATCGACAGCAAAGCAGACTTAGTCTGTCCCTTGGCCAGCGCCACTACGAACAGCGTCATAGCAGATATGGTCGAGAGGCTTCCGGCCAGCCCATCCAGGCCGTCGGAAAAATTTATTACGGTAATGACACCGAAAATCCATGTGACAGTCAGCAAAAACTGGAGCCATACGGGAAGAAGTACATAATCAGTATGGTTGAACGGGTTTGTGAAGCCGGTGAACACGTAACCGGAAAAATACGCTATTATGGCTGCGGCTATCTGCACGATGGCTTTGGGAAGCGCCGGGAAATCCTTTCCATGAGTCTTGTACCAGTCGTCGATGATCCCTATGCCCAGGACCAGGACGGCTCCTGTTATAAAACCGATATTTCGCTTGTCGAGCCCATCCGTAAACAGCAGGAACGCAACAGTGAAGCCTGCAAAAATCCCAATGCTTGCAAGATGTGGAACGGGTTCTGTGTGGATCTTCCTTTCATTCGGAATATCGACAAAGCCTGTGGCAAGTGCAAGTCTCCTCAGCGGTGGTATCAAAAAGTACACGCATATGAAAGCAATCGAGAATGCTGCCATATACTTCATTTCATATCACTTTCCTTTGTAAATATCCTGCCCTGCGGCAGATTTATGGAACAGTTGCTGTCCACATAGCATTCTATCACAAATCATGCGCTTTTTAATATTAAAAAAATATGTCAAACATTACACTTGACATATTTTTTATATGAATTATCGACCGGCCTTATATTTTTCCCTTTAATTGCATACTACATTTGCTTCACAAAATCAGCTGTTATTCCCGATAACTATTTATTATGCTCGAAAATCAGCTGGCATTTGTCAGCACGGTATTTTGCCGTTATGTACTCAACAGGCTGACCGCTTTTTGAAAACAGGATGTTTGCTATACTGATCACGGGCAGCCCCGGCTGCACTTGCAGAAACTGGGCGTCCGTCTGGTCCGTGTACACGATTTCCATCATGCTCCTGGACCTTACAGGGATCAGCGGGTATTTCCCCTTCAGTATATCATAAGAAGGCTTCTTTTCTTTTATATCCTCCAGCAGTTCCGGGAACAACGCCAGGGGTATGTATGATGTATTGTATGAAAGGACGTTGTTGTTTTCTGAAGTAATATATTTTATCTCGGCGAACTCGGCATTGACCGATGGCCCCTGGACTCCAAATATGTCCTTCAGAAATGGTGCGCCATTCATATTGACAGCACGTAATGACGTAATGTTATGCTGACTGGGATCATGGCTGTCGAGAATGGAGTCAGTAAAGCCTGTGTAGTTTTTTATATCGACTTTCGACTTTGACTTCGCTACAAAAGTCCCTTTACCTTTCTCCTTGTACAGGTATCCATTGTTGGTAAGCTCGCTTATAGCCTGCCTCACAGTCGGCCTGCTTATGCCGTATAGTTCGCACAACTCCTGCTCGGAAGGGATTTTTGACTCTACAGGATAATCTCCTGATTCTATCTTCTCGATGATGAGCTGTTTTAGCTGCGAGTACAATGGAACATTACTGTATTTGTTTATCACGCGAAACCCTCCAGATTAGTAAACATAGCAACACATAATTACATCATTACTAATTCTATATGATTTTGGGGCTCATTTCAACATAAAACTATATAATTTTACATCAAATTTTTCAGTAGATTTAGCTAAGGAATCACTGGATGAATTTTGCCAGCAGCAAGCCGGCAAAAAAATCGCGGGATCGGTAAATCCCGCCAGATACTTATAAGATATGAGATTTGTATGGTATCATCCGAGAATGTACCACTTATTGAATTATAATATTGTTTTCGGCTCAATGCAAGTTTTTCTGAGAAGCTGCAGGTATCCCCTGCTCCCTGAAACTGAATGCAGTGGTTTTACTTCCAGGGCAATAATCAAAATGTTATAATTGTAACATAAGAACATTACGTCAGTACGTTATGTCAGAATGCTGCGTCGGAAAAGCTATATGCTGTCAGCTTTCAGAAAGGTTAGACGATCCGATGATCTATTTATCAACTTTTACTGCCGGATTCGAGGATGTCGTAAAAAATGTACTTCCTTCTGCGCTCAGGGGCTCCCGTGTGGTGGAGGTCTATAGCGGACTGATAGTTTATAAATATAAAGGCGATCCCTTTGATATTTCAAAAATAATGTTTTTCAATAATACATTTCATCTCATCAGGCATTTCAGCGGCAAAAAACTGACATTCGGCAAAATGGCAGATGAAATCTGCAGCAGCAGAAATGATTACCTGGACAGGAGGATCATGAAAAAACGATACGGTACATTTCGCGTCAGGTTCTCCAGGGAAAACCGTTTTGCCGGTGTCGGCATCACGCTGGCATCCAGGGCTGAACGTGAAGTCGTCCGATCCGTGGGACTGAAAGTAAACAGGCTCAATCCCGATACTGAATTCTGGTATATTATCAGATCAGAAAATACAGCTTTCTATGCCCAACTTTTGTTCAGAAGGAACTACACTGAAAAGAATCTGAAGAAAGGCGCCCTGAGGCCGGAACTTGTCCATCTTATGCTGAATTGGGCACAGCTCAGACCAGGCGACACTGTGCTGGATCCTTTTGCAGGCCACGGCTCTATACCTTTGCAGGTACTTAAGCACTATAAATTTAAAACGCTAATTGTCAACGACATTTCTGAAGAAATGGCCGGATATCTGAAAAAACTGTTTTCGGGATACGGAAAAAGTTCCGGTGTAAAGATTTACTGCAGCGACGCCCTGCATCTGGATAATATCGCGGACAAGTCTGTGGACAGGATCATTACAGATCCTCCCTGGGGCTTGTATGAGGAAATCAAAGAAGCAGAAACATTTTATATGCAGATGCTCAAGAGCCTGCAGCGCGTTCTGAAAGACGACGGCCTTATGCTGGTCCTGACAGCAAGGAAATCAGAGCTTGAAAAAGCCGTAACTCCAAACGGTCTGAGGATAATAGACAGAATAGATACGCTGGTCAACGGAAAAAAAGCCGCACTGTATAAAACAGTGAAGGCTTCCTGTGACTGATCCGGAGGTGTTTGCTTTATTACAAGTGTTATCTGCAGCATATATGTTTGCCTGGATTATAAAAGTTCAGTCCCCTAGCAGCT
>JAAZKL010000388.1 GCA_012799845.1 Clostridiaceae bacterium | reverse complement strand
CGGAATCCCGCCGGCCTCGGCTATCAGCGGCGAAAGCCTGCCGTGCAGCAACGACATATGTATTATTGAAGTGACAAGAGCAACGGCATATCCACATTTTGTTCCCCTCATGTAGGTTGCCATGCATACCGGCAGCAAAAATCCGATGTAAAACCACACGCCGATATCCGAGTATATGGCTATGACAGATACCAGCACGCTGAACAGTATTTTCTCGATGCAATACACAGGCGAGTTATTCAGCAGGAAACTCCTGAACACTTTATATCTTACCCATTGCAGTGCAAAAACGGGCACGCAGGCAACTGCGCTCCAGATCACCATCATTTTGCGTGCGGGATCGGAGATGAAAGATCCTTCCTTCAGAAAAATATTATCTATAAAATAAATAATGGCTGAAGCAATAAGAAAGATCACTGATGTCCTCAGATAGACCAGTTCGAATGCTTCGCATTTATTCATGCGTCTTTCTTTGAAATTATCCAGCGATAATTCCCCCCAAAAACTATTTGCGCCAGGATATCTCTATTTCGTCTCCTTCGTCGATCAGATCGGTAAAAGCCGCTGGTTTGCCGTTCAGCCTGAGTTCTATCGTTCCCTGCGGTTTTGTCAGGTCAAAGTCTATATAGTTGAAAACATCAACGAACATATGCCTGCCATGGCTTCTCTTCAGAGAAACCGTTTTTCCGTTCACCGTCACGTCGAACCATTCATCCGGTCCGGAGGATATGCCAGTCTCGGGCACAGCCCCGGCTTCAGTTCCGATCCCGTCATCGGATTCAGTTCCGGCTTCATCATCAGCGTCTGTGTCTGCTTCAGCTTTATCTTCGCCGACCTGACCTGTTATGCCGGTCATGGAGTAAGTACTCCTTTCGCTCCGCTCTGCGCAAGTGACAACATCCCTGTCTTTCAGAAGATAATCATAGCCGCAGTCTTTCATACCGTTGACTGTGATCTCGCATTCTGTTTCCGTGAACCCTGCTGCTTCCAGCAGATCGCCGAGCGTCTTTATTCTCGAATACTGTACTATGTCTCCGTCCTTTATTTCAGTATCAGCGCTTACCTGGGCACCGTTGACAAGAATAATGGTACTTGTGTCCACAGGGTTGCCGTTCAGGATGACTGAACTGCTGCAATAGTCGGGTATAAGCTCATGAGCTTTTACGGACGCATCCCTTCCATTCTGCGCGGGGACGACGGTGATGTTGTTCCCGAATGACAACGCGGTATCAAGGCTCGCAGGTTTCCCGTCAAGCCAGATCTCCGCCGCTTTTCCGAATTCGCCGCGGAACCTGCGCTCCTCGCCGTTGACCGTGCAAGCGATGCTCCTGCCTGACCGGCCTATCAGGTTTTCCGCATCGAAGCCGTATATGATCAGCGCATCGGAGATGGTGAGCTTTTTGGAATTGAATAGCTTCACCTTTTTATCATTTACCGTAACAGACAGAAAATCCTTTCCTGCATACATCTGCGCAGTGACGGCGATCCCGAACGGCGTGACTGCTTCAGGCCCGTACAGCTTTCTGTCACTGAATTTCACACCCTTTATCACATCGCGTCCCCTT
>JAAZKL010000044.1 GCA_012799845.1 Clostridiaceae bacterium | reverse complement strand
CATTGATGAAGTTCATCTGCGGGCTGCCGATGAAGCCTGCAACGAACATGTTGACCGGCCTGTCATAAAGCGCTGTCGGTGTGTCGACCTGCTGGATGAAGCCGTCCTTCATAACGACGATCCTGGTACCCATCGTCATAGCTTCGGTCTGGTCGTGTGTAACGTAAATGAACGTGGTGTTCAGTTTCTGATGGAGCTTGGTGATCTCAAGTCTCATCTGGACTCTCAGTTTTGCGTCGAGGTTGGAAAGAGGCTCGTCCATGAGGAATACCTTCGGGTCACGGACTATGGCACGGCCGAGAGCAACCCTCTGTCTCTGACCGCCGGAGAGAGCCTTCGGCTTTCTGTCGAGCAGGTGCTCGATCTCGAGTATCTTTGCGGCTTCGTGAACTCTCTTCTTGATCTCGTCCTTGGGGGTCTTTCTGAGCTTAAGTCCGAATGCCATGTTGTCGAAAACTGTCATGTGAGGATAGAGAGCGTAGTTCTGGAAAACCATTGCGATGTCTCTGTCCTTGGGCTGTACGTCGTTAACGAGCCTGTCGCCGATGTAGATCTCGCCTTCTGTAATCTCTTCGAGACCTGCGACCATTCGGAGCGTCGTGGTTTTACCGCAGCCGGACGGTCCGACAAGTATTATAAATTCCTTATCCTCGATATCAAGATTGAAATCGCTTACAGCCGTAACGCCGCCCTCAAACCTTTTGTAAACATTTTTAAGTTTTACACTTGCCATTTTTTCCCCTCCTGATAAGAAATAAGCATAGCAACATAGTTATACTATAGCATGCTGCCTGGTTTCTAACTAGTACACTTTTTAACAAAATTAAAAAAACCTATTTAGTTACTTTGCATAATGGGACAACAACATAATGTTGCATTTTTATTCATTCTTATGTATAATTATTAGTCAATAAATGTGTTATCATTATCCTGTAGTATTATACTCCACAAGCGTACAGGCGGCAAGGAGACATGGGTGCAGTTGCGGACATGCATGCCGTAAATATGCGGAAAAGCGGACATGCTGCAAGAAAAAAGGAGGCCAACTATGGTTTACAAAGTATACGTAGACGGGCAAGAAGGCACGACAGGGCTTGAGATTAACGAACGCCTGCAGGGAAGAAGCGACATAGAACTGCTGAAAATATCGGCTGAAAAAAGAAAAGATATAAATGAAAGAAAAAAATTTATCAACGAGGCCGACATAGTATTTCTGTGCCTGCCCGACGACGCTGCAAGGGAATCGGTATCCCTGGTGGAGAATGAAAACACACGCATCATAGATGCGAGCACTGCCCACAGGACCAACGACGCATGGGCTTATGGCTTTCCTGAGCTCAGCAGCCAGCACAGGGCTCGGATCGCCGCTTCGAAAAGGGTGGCAGTGCCCGGCTGCTATGCCACGGGTTTTACAGCCCTGATGTATCCACTGGTCAGCACAGGCATAGTGCCTTCGGATTATCCCGTGACATGCCATGCCGTTTCGGGCTACAGCGGCGGCGGCAAAAAGCGCATAGCGGAGTATGCTGAAGCGGACCCCTCGGACGAAGCGTTGAAAAGCTCCCGGTTTTATGCCCTTACACTCAAGCATAAGCATCTCCCTGAGATGAAGAAGATCACAGGACTCAGCCAACCGCCCCTTTTCACCCCCATCATAGGGTACAATTACAGGGGCATGACGGTGGCCATCCCGCTCTACTCAAGGCTGCTGCCTGGAAAAGACAGTGCGAAATCCGTCTGCGATTTCTTCTGTTCATATTATAAGAACCAGCATTTTATAAAGGTCTATCCGTATGGCTCGGAAGGCGGCGTCGTAAACGGCTTCCTGAGCGCGACAGGCTGCAACGGCACAAATATGCTGGAAATCTACATTGCAGGCAATGAAGAGCACATCCTTCTGACAGCAAGACTCGACAATCTTGGCAAGGGCGCGTCAGGCGCAGCCGTCCAGTGTATGAACATAATGATGGGTATTGATGAAAGGACAGGACTGGAATAAAATTAAGGAAGCGGGCCTGCCACAGAAATATTCAGGCGGACAGGTCCAGCAGGATAAGGAATAGTCGGATTGGATAGGGGATGGCCAGACTGGTTGAGGAATGGCCAGACTAGTTAGGGGATGACCAGACTGATCCGACAGGATTCAGGACGGCCAGCAGAATCAACGGGATGATGGATTGTCCTACAGGATTCGGGATAGCCAACAGGCTCATCTGGATGAAGACGGCTAGACTGGCTCATCAGGATGTAGACGGTCAGACTGGTTCATCAGGATGAAGACAGTCAGAAAGGCCCATCAGCCAAATGGGTAGAAAAATAAACGGGGGTATCGAATTTGGATCCAAAGATGGAAGCGATCATAAGGAAAGCGGAGATACTCATTGAGGCTCTGCCCTATATGCAAAAGCTGCACGGCAAGACAGTGGTCATAAAATACGGCGGCAACGCCATGGTCAGCGACGAACTGAAAAACTCCGTGGTGGAGGATATCACGCTGCTCAAATACATCGGGCTCAATCCGGTCGTGGTCCACGGGGGCGGCCCGGACATAAACAGTATGCTGAAGCGCCTCAATATTGAGAGCAGGTTCGTCAACGGGCTCAGGGTCACCGATATGCAGACGATGGAAGCCGCACAGATGGTGCTGGTGGGCAAGACGAATAAGGAGATCGTATCCCTCATCAACCAAAAAGGCGGAAAAGCGATAGGCCTTTGCGGGATAGACGGCAAGCTGCTGGAATGCGAGCAGTACAAAACTGTCGTCGACGGCATCGAAACGGACATCGGCCAGGTAGGCAGGATCACGAAAGTCAACTCCAAGGTCCTCGAACTCATGGCAAAGGACGAGTACATACCGGTCGTAGCCCCCATCGGCATCGGCAGCGACGGCTGCAGCTACAACATCAACGCCGACACGGTTGCTGGCGAGGTCGCCGCAGCCCTTAAGGCGGAAAAGCTGATGCTGCTCACGGACGTGGAGGGTGTCAAAAAATCAAAAGACAGCTCAGAGGTCTACTACGCCCTGACCGCAGCCGAGGTACACAAGCTAATTGAAGAAAAAGTCATAGAAGGCGGCATGATCCCGAAAGTGCTCGGCTGCCTTGAAGCCCTGGACAGAGGCGTCGGCAGGACCCACATAATCGACGGCCGTATCCCTCACTGCATACTGCTCGAGATCTTCACCAACCAGGGCATCGGCACCGCGATCATGAAGGAAAAGGTGCCCTACTACGAAAACGAAAAGATATAGAAATTGTCCGGGGAATGTTTTGGCATTGGGACGGTTTCGGCGACAGGGCTGTCGGGGGACGGTTCCGGCGACAGGGCTGTCGAGGGACGGTCCCGGCGACAGGGTTGTCAGGTTGTCAAAGAGACGATTCGAGACTGCTGAAAAAAGTACTATTTTTGAAATGGCTACAACGAAGGTTTGCGGATTTCAGGACTTGATTTCTCGAAAAAGTGACTATTACAGTAGTCCCAGACAGTTCTTGTGATATATCCGGGGAGCGGTCCTTTTGATAAATTGTCAGCAGAACCGCCTCCCTGAAAAACTTTCACATACTTTAATTATCTTCATTTTTCATAGATTTTCATATTGATCTGATTGAGCCTGTTCCCAGGATTCACCTGATAATTTTCACAGGAACACACAATGGATTATTTCCCTTGGAAATATAGTATTTCCCTGGGAAATACAGGGCAGGGTGTACAAAATTTTAAGTGTTGTGTGTCTAATCGGCTGCGCTATCAAAAATCAAGTTACATAATAAGATCTATTCAAAATTATGTCAACTAATTTATTGATAAAATTCAAAATACCGGCTGTTTTAGCTTGCAACAATCCAATTTTTGTACACCCTTCTCTTCTTTGTACACCTTCCTCTCCTTTTTTATATACCCTCCTCTTCTTTTTGTACATCCTCCTCTTCTTATCGGACAATGCCATGGCGGCAAAAAGAGAGTATAATAAACCAGGCACTATTAGCTTGCAGTAATTTTGGTACAAAATCTCCTTTAGACTTTATCAGCAGTCTCAGGCGGTTCAGGTGACAACCCTGTAATCGAAACCGCACCTTGACAATCCCACAGGAACCTATCACCAAGGTAGTCCCCATGACAAAACCGGCTCCCTGACAACCCTGCAATCAGCGCTGTCACCCTGACTATCACGACATCCCTGTAGTCAGAGCCGCTCCCTTGGCGTTCCTGTAATCAGGGCCAACCCCCTGACAATTAACAGTTGCATTTTTATACATAGCGGCGTATAATTATGAATAAAATATCACATAAAGGTTTTTCCATGCGTAAACATATGCAAAGGAGATGAACCCATGGACCTTCACGAAATAATGGAGATGGACTCCAAGTACTACATGAATACGTTCGGTCAGCGCACGCCCGTGTGCTTCGAATACGGCAAGGGCATCGACCTGTACAGCAGCGACGGCCGCAAGTATTGCGACCTTCTCGGCGGCATAGCTGTGAACGCGCTGGGACACGCTCATCCGGCACTTGTCGAAGCAATAAACTCACAGGCGCAGAAGCTCATACACTGCTCAAGCCTGTACTACATAGAATCCCAGGCAGAGCTGGCAAAAATGCTCGTCGAGGTATCATGCGCAGACCGTGTCTTCTTTGCCAACAGCGGCGCGGAGGCCAACGAAGGCGCCATTAAGCTGGCCAGGATATATTTCAAAAAGAAGGGCATGCCAGATAAGTACGGCATAATCACGCTCAAGGATTCTTTCCACGGGAGGACCCTCGCCACAGTGGCAGCCACCGGGCAGGAAAAGTACCAGAAGCCCTATGCGCCCCTGATGCCAGGGTTCAAGCATGTGCAGATAAACGATCTTGGAGCACTGAAGGCAGCCATCGGCGATGAGACCTGCGCGGTCATGATGGAACTCATACAGGGCGAGAGCGGAGTGCACCCCCTGGATGCGGAATATGTGCAGGCCGTCCGCAAGCTGTGTGACGAAAAGGGCCTGCTGCTCATAATCGACGAGATCCAGACGGGCATGGGCAGGACGGGCAAACTCTTTGCATATGAACATTACGGCATCGAACCTGACATATTCACGCTTGCCAAGGCGCTGGCAGGAGGAGTCCCCATTGGAGCGCTGTGCGCGAAGGATTCCGTCGCTCAGGCGTTCGAACCGGGAGACCACGGCTCCACGTTCGGCGGGAATCCGCTGGCGTGCTCAGCAGGCCTGGCTGTCCTGAAGACGATGCTCGACGAAGATCTTCCGGCAAATGCCGAAAAGATGGGCCGCAATTTTATGGACGAACTGAAAAAACTATCCGGAAAGCACGGAATAATATCAGAAATCCGGGGCATTGGGCTGATGATAGGCATCCAGCTTGCGCAGGACAAGGCAGCCGCAGTAAAGACCAAACTGTTTGAAAACGGCTGGCTTGTGGGCAGCGTCGGAGCCAGCGTCATCAGGCTGCTTCCTCCGCTGATAATCACGAAAGAAGATATAGACGCATTCGCCAAGGCGCTGGATGAAGTGCTGATGTCGCTGTGACACAGACTGATCACAGCTCGCTGCCTAAGCGGTTGTGTGCCCGAAAAAACGGTGTCACTGTGATATGGCCTAACCATAATCGTCGCCTGGGCGGTTGTGTGCCCGAAAACGGTATCACTGTGATACAGCCTCACCGTAAGTTGCTGCAACAAGCAAAAATCAGGTTGCATACGGTACCACTTAATATCAGCAATCTGTGACAGGAACGGACAGATATCGATCATGCAAGGAGCGTTGACAATGAAATCAGTATTGGTTCTGGAAGACGGGACATATTACCCCGGCCTCGGTTTCGGGGCAAGGGGAGAAACCATAGGCGAAGTAGTATTCAACACATCCATAACGGGATACCAGGAGATCATCACCGATCCGTCATATAAAGGGCAGATAGTGACCATGACCTACCCGCTGGTCGGCAACTACGGCTTCAACAGGGACGACAACGAGTCCGGCAGCGTACAGGTCCAGGGCTTCATAGTCAAGGAACTGTGTGAGAGTCCCAACAACTGGCGGTGCTCCATCAGCACCGATGAGTACTTCAGAAAGAACAGCATCATCGGGCTCAGGGGCATCGACACAAGGGCGCTGGTCAGGCACATCCGCAGCAAAGGCAGCATGTTCGGCATAATATCTACGGAATGCGGTAATGTGGACCTGCTTCTCGAAAGACTCAGAGCCGGCATGCAGAAATCCCGCGACCTGGTGGCGGAGGTCACGGTGAAGGAGCCCGTCCACATAAAGGGCTGGGGGAAGAAGAGGATCGCGCTGCTGGACCTTGGATCGAAAGCGTCGCTCACCTCGTTTCTCCGGGGACGCTGCTGTGATATACATATACTTCCCGCATCTTCCTCATATGAAGACGTGACGGCGTGCAGCCCCGACGGGGTAATCGTATCCGGCGGCCCCGGAGATCCGCGGGACCTGCCCGGGCAGAAGCTGCTGCTGCAGAAACTGGTCGGCGAGATGCCGGTGCTCGGCATCGGCCTGGGTCACCAGTTGCTCGGGCTCGCCCTGGGAGGGAAAGTCCACAGGCTGAAATACGGCCATCACGGGTCCAACATCCCGGTAAAGGATTTCAGGACGGGACGATGCTACATAACGTCGCAGAGCCACAATTATGCGCTGGATGCTGACATAAATGACAACGTCGAAATAACACAGGTAAACATAAACGACAACACGGTGGAAGGTTTCAGGCACAGGAGCCTGCCTGTGGCGGGAGTACAGTATTGTCCCGGGCCGGCAGAGTTGCCGCAGGATTCCGACTACGTTTTCGAGGATTTCCTGAAAGCACTGTGAAGCATCATCTGAAAATACCGTGAAGTAATCACCTGGAAATGCTTTGGAAAATTACCGCAAGCAGCGTGAAATAATTACCTAAAACAGTGTGAAGAGATCGCTGCAATATTGTGAAAACTAACCTGAAATACTGAGAAGCAATAACTGCAAACTCTGTGAAGACATCACCAGTCACCGTATGGAGGTCAATATGCCAAGAAACGAAAAAATCAAGAAAGTGCTGGTCATAGGATCAGGCCCAATAATCATCGGCCAGGCCGCTGAATTCGACTACTCCGGTTCGCAGGCCTGCAAATCCCTCAAAGAAGAGGGGATCGAGGTCGTCCTCATCAACAGCAACCCCGCCACCATCATGACCGACGGGGATACGGCCGACCGCGTATACATAGAGCCGATAACCAAAGATGTAGTCAAAAAGATAATAGAACGCGAAAAACCGGACGGGATACTCGCGTCCTTCGGAGGCCAGACCGGCCTCAACATGGCGTTCCAACTCGCCAATGACGGCATACTCGACCGCTATGGCATAGAACTGCTCGGAACGTCGCTGATTTCGATAAAAAAGGCCGAGGACAGGGAACTGTTCAAGGAAACCATGGAATCCATCAACGAAAGGGTTCCCATGAGCACCATCGTCACGAACCTGGACGACGCGGTGGCTTTTGCCGAAAAAGTCGGCTTCCCCATCATAATCAGGCCGGCTTACACGCTCGGCGGCACCGGCGGCGGCATCGCCGAAAACATGGAGGATTTCAAATATATCTGCGGCAAGGGCCTCAAGCTCAGCATGATCCACCAGGTCCTCCTCGAGCAGAGCGTCGCAGGCTGGAAGGAAATCGAATTCGAGGTCATGCGCGACGGTGCGGACAACTGCATCATCATATGCAGCATGGAAAACTTCGACCCAGTGGGCGTTCACACCGGCGACAGCATCGTAGTGGCACCCTGCCAGACGTTGTCCGACATGGAGTACCAGATGCTGCGCAACGCCTCCATCAAGATAATACGCGCCCTTGAGATAAAAGGCGGCTGCAACATCCAGTTCGCGCTGGACCCGGAGAGCTTTGACTACGTCGTCATCGAGGTCAACCCGAGGGTCAGCCGGTCCAGCGCCCTGGCGTCCAAGGCGACCGGTTACCCCATCGCCCGCGTCGCGTCCAAGATCGCCATCGGGCTGAACCTGGACGAGATCATGAACTCGGTGACACAGAACACATACGCATGCTTCGAACCCGCCTTAGATTATGTTGTCACAAAAGTACCACGCTGGCCCTTCGATAAATTCAAGTCGGCGGACCGTTCACTGGGCACGCAGATGAAAGCCACCGGCGAAGTCATGGCTATCGGCAGGACATTCGAAGAATCACTGCTGAAGGCCATTGACTCCCTCGATATAAAGATGAACTACCAGCTGGGCCTTGAGCTATTTGACAACTACACTGTCGATGAACTCCTCGAAGTTCTGAAGTCGCCGAAAGACGAGCGCATATTCGCCATATTCAAGGCGCTGCAGAAGGGCGTTCCCGTGGACAAAATAGTCGAAATTACGAAGATAGACAAATTCTTCATCAGCAAGCTGCAGAACATCGTCCAGGTCGCCGAGGACGTTAAGAACGCCGGGATAGCATGGCTCGACTACGACCTGTACATGCGGGCCAAAAAGATCGGGTTCGGCGATTCATACATCGCCAATCTGCTCAACGTACCGCTGGACACGGTCCTCGAGCTCAGAGAAAAGTATCCGGTCAAGCCCGTATATAAGCTCGTTGACACCTGCGCAGGCGAATTCGAAGCCCGCACGCCATATTATTACTCCACATACGAGGAGTACGACGACGTGATCGTCTCCGACAGGAAGAAGGTCCTCGTCATAGGCTCCGGACCCATCCGGATAGGCCAGGGCATTGAATTCGACTACTGCAGCGTCCACTGCGTCAGGACGTTGAGGGAACTGGACCTGGAATCCATCATCATAAACAACAACCCGGAGACCGTCAGCACCGATTTCGACACCTCCGACAAGCTGTATTTCGAGCCGCTGACGAAGGAATGCGTTCTCGATATAATAGAAAAGGAAAAGCCCGAAGGAATAATCGTCCAGTTCGGCGGCCAGACCTCCATAAACCTGGCCGGCACGCTCCATAAGGAGGGCGTGAAGATATTGGGCACCTCGGTGGAAAGCATCGACATCGCCGAGGACCGCGACAAATTCCTCAGGCTGCTGGAAGAACTCCGCATACCCATACCCGAAGGCAGCACCGCTTATTCCGTCGACGAGGCAAAGGCAATAGCCAACAGGATCGGCTACCCCGTGCTGGTAAGGCCGTCCTACGTGCTGGGCGGAAGGGCCATGGAGATAGTGTACAGCGACAGGTCGCTGGAAGAGTACATGAAGATGGCGGTGGACATATCTTCTCAGCATCCGGTGCTCATCGACAAATACATAAACGGCACAGAAGCTGAAGTGGACGGCATCTGCGACGGCGAGGACGTCCTGATCCCCGGCATATTCCAGCATGTCGAAAGGGCGGGCGTGCACTCGGGCGACAGCATCGCAATATATCCGCCCCACACCCTTTCCCGGGAAATAAAGGACGTAATAACGGATTATTCGATAAGGCTCGCAAAGGCGTTGAAGATCGTCGGTCTGTTCAATATACAGTTCGTTATAGACAACGCCGGCAAGGTCTACGTGATCGAGGTCAACCCGCGCGCCAGCAGAACCGTCCCCATAATGAGCAAGATCACAGGCATCCCCATGGTGAACGTGGCCACGAAGCTGATAATGGGAAGCAAACTGCGCGGCCTCGGTTACGAGCCGGGTCTGGCAGAAGAGTCCGTTTTTACGGCAGTCAAGGCGCCAGTCTTCTCGTTCGCAAAGCTGTCGACGGTCGATACGTTCCTGAGCCCGGAGATGAAGTCCACCGGCGAAGTAATGGGCGTGGACAAAGATCACCGCGTTGCGCTCTACAAAGCGCTGATCGCATCAGGTCTGTACATACCAAGGGGCGGCAATGTGCTCATCGCAACAGGCGAATGGGACAGGGAAGACTGCATCGCCCTGTCGAAGAGGTTCAGCCGGCTGGGCTTCAGGCTGATGGCGGTCGAGGATGACCATAATCACCTGACCGACGCAGGCCTGCTGGCCGAACTCGTGCCGGAAGACAGCATCCTCGATTTCATCAAAACAGACAAGGTATCGCTGGTCCTGAGCACGCACGCAAAGGCGGGAGTGCCCGGAAGGCTGGGGTTCGCGATCAGAAGGACATCCATGGAATACAACATACCGTGCCTCACATCGCTGGACACGGCCAATGCGATACTCGACGTGCTCGAACACCTGGCGGAATGCGGCGAGCCCGACATCTACGCACTGGATGAATATTCACGGTACGACAGAAAGAACGGTTAAGACCCAGGTATAAAACTGATGTTTTTTCATGAAAGGCCGTCTCGGATAAACTATCTGAAATCACGGCCGAAAATGTATGTTTAAAGGAGATGTAGAAATGAAACATCTTATCGACCTCATCGATCTGTCCCAGGAGGAGATCGAAAGCCTGTTCACGCTGGCAGCGAAACTGAAGAAGGAACTCAATGCAGGGATTATGCACCACCTGCTAAAAGGAAAGACCCTCGGCATGATATTCTCAAAATCCTCCACCAGGACAAGAGTATCATTTGAAGTAGGCATGTACCAGCTTGGCGGCTACGCCATTTTCCTCAGTTCCAGCGACATCCAGCTCGGCCGCGGTGAAACCATACATGATACCGCGAAGGTCCTCTCCCATTATGTCAACGGCGTAATGATCAGGACATTCAAACACAGTGATGTGCTGGATCTGGCAAAGTATGGGACCATACCGATCATAAACGGGCTCACGGACCTGATGCATCCCTGCCAGGTGCTTTCAGACCTCTTTACTGTTTACGAAAAGAAAGGTAAACTGAAAGGGTTGAAGCTTGCATATGTAGGCGACGGCAACAATGTGGCCAATTCGCTGCTGCAGGGTTGCGCAATAACAGGGATGGACATCTCCGTGGCTTCACCGCGCGGATACGAATGCGACGGGACCATAATCGAACAGGCCAGGTATGCTGCCAAAAAGTCAGGCAGCAAGGTGGTGCTGACTGAGGATCCGGAAGAAGCGATGAAAGACGCTGACGTCGTATATACCGACACATGGATCAGCATGGGCCAGGAAGCCGAGAAGAACATAAGGATCAAGGTGTTCATGCCCTACCAGGTCAATGAGAAGCTGTTCTCGCTGGCGAAGGAGGACGCGATGTTCCTGCACTGCCTGCCCGCATACAGGGGCTACGAGGTCACCGAGGACATCATCGACGGACCGAACTCGAGTGTCTTTGAAGAAGCAGAGAACAGGCTTCATGTGCAAAAAGCCGTCATGGTAACATTGATGGCAAACAACCCGGTATGAGGGGGACAGTTCTCAAAAAGTTGGCAGAGGGGGACAGTCCTCAAAAAGTAAAAAAGAGGGACAGTCCTCAAAAAGTTTAAAGAGGGACAGTACTGCGAAATGCCGATGTGAGGTACGGTCTTCCCTGAGAAGCCGGACTGAACTGGTATGCTGATAATTGATAAAGGGTGATTGCTTAAAGTATGATCAATTATGCTTTTATAATACGCAAAGCCGTGGAATCAGACGCTCCTGCAATTCACGAGATCATGATGGAGTCTTTTCAAAAATACATGATGGACTCAAACCTGACGGAGCCTTTGGATGCTATGATGGAATCCATTGAAGCCATCACGGACGACATCAGGACGAAGGAAGTCTTTATCGCGCTCATTGACGGCATTGCCGTGGGCAGCGCGAGAGTGGAAATATTGCCCGACAATACCGCCTACCTCAGCCGGTTCGGCGTGAGGCCAACCTACAGCAACATCGGCGTCGGCATTGCAATGATGAGCCTCATTGACAGGATGCTCGTCGAGAAAGGCATTAAGTGCGTAAAACTCCACACCGCATCTAAAAACAAGGACCTGGTCAGGTTCTACTACGGCCGGGGCTTCTATATCGAATCCACCACCACTGACAGGGGCTATATCAGGGCGCTACTGGTAAAGGAGTATTGAGAATGCAACAAAGTATCCTGATGTAATTGGTTGTAGTGCAGAAGGCCATGTAAGCCATGTTTTAAGCGAAAGACTT
>JAAZKL010000387.1 GCA_012799845.1 Clostridiaceae bacterium | reverse complement strand
TGCAAGCATGTTGCCGATCGTGAGCGAAAACATGTACTGCCATGGCTTTATGCCTCTTATCAGCACAAGATGCGTCGTTTTCCTTTCAAATTCATCCGGGATCGTCCGAAGCGATACCATGACCGCAAGCAGACTCGATACGAAACCTGTAATTGACAGCGCGACCGGCACCATTTGTTCGAATCCTGTTACGGTCATGCCGTTTATCGTAAGACTGCCTTCGCTGGTTGTAATTATCAGCATGATAACGATCCCGATGACACTTACGATATGGAAAGTCTTTCCGCGGATCCGTTCCCTGAATGTGTTATGTATCAGCGCAAGCATGTGCGTCACCTCCCACAGTTTTTACGAACAGTTCTTCAAGGCTGCTTCCGGCCAGGTCGTTTTTGTCCGCCATGCCGGCCAGCCTGCCGTTTGTTATGATTATTGTCCTGTCTGCTACTTTTTCGATATCACTAAGGATATGGGAATTGATGATGATCGTTTTGCCTTTTCGTTTCAGCTTGCCGACCAGTCCGAGCATTTCGATCCTGCCGACGGCATCAAGACCTGAAGTCGGTTCGTCCAGTATGATCAGTTCAGGGTCTCCCAGCAGGGCCTGCGCGAATGCAAGTCTCTGCAGCATTCCCTTTGAATAGTTTCTGACTTTCTTCCCGGCCGCACCGGCCAGTCCTGCAAGCTCGAGCAGTTTTCCTGTCTGTTGATCAGCTGTCCGCCTATCCAGCTTCTGCAGCTTCGAATGGAACCGCATTACCTCGTAACCGGTCAGAAACGGATGGAAATAAGGGGTCTCGGGAGAATAACCTATCTTCGTGTTCCTGTCAATGATCACCTTTCCGCCGGACAATGCGGCAAGCCCGAGTATCATCTTTATCGTCGTTGTCTTGCCGGCTCCGTTTGGTCCGAGGAGCCCCAGTACCTCACCTCTTTCCACACCAAAGGAAAGGCCGTCGACCGCCTTGGTTTTGCCGTACATTTTGACCAGTTCACAGCACTCCAATATTTTCAAAGCTTTCACCTCCACACTTCGATAATAAAGGCAAAAGCTTTAAGTGTGCTTAACACAGTCTTAAGTTTTCCTTAAGAATGGAGAGATGAAATGCAGTTGCTGGATAAGGTCATCTGCATTTTTTAAGCAGCTCGAGAATCGCGCCGCCCAGTTCGGCGTTGCCCGTATCTGTCGGCAGGCAGATTTCAGGATCCTTTGTGATATAGATATACGCTCCTTCAGACGTCCTTACGGTGGAGTTCAGCATAATGTTCCTGCGGTCCTTGCAGTATACCGATATGCTTAGCCTGCCTTTCGTGAACTCTTTCCAACTGACTGCACGGAGCAGTTTCATCAGCGCTGCAGTGGCAGCCGGCTTCCCATTCACGCATGATGCCATGGCGGATTTCACGGCCTGGCCGAGTTCGCTGGAACTGTAAGGCATGTCCAGCCATATTATGTCTGCCGTTGCCTTGCCGGATCCGAACAGGTCCGGAACATACGGGATCAGTACGGCGTTGCGCTGCCTGTCGAAGAAGGCGCTGACATTGCCGATGTCAACGATGCTTTCCGGCTTTTTGTCTTCCCTGTTTTCCTCGGCATTGCCGACGCTGCGCTTTCTGTTCCTCCTGCCCCTGACGGAGGCAAACAACAGCGCTCCGAGCATAACAGTGCCTGCGGCCACCAGTGCCACCAGGAGAAGATACCGTGCATAGGTCGTGTCCATCGCGGAACCATCACCGTCCGTTGCTGATTTCGTGGAGCTTTCGACTTTATATTAACATGAGGTCAAGGTACTTCACAACCTGCCTTTTTTGTTATAAACTTATTAAAGGCGTGTATACATAATTTTACATTGGGGGTCACCATTCATGCGAAAAAACCTTTTTATTTATCTGACTTCATTTCTGTGCGGCATGGCAGTCATGGGAGTAGAGCTCTCCGCCACAAGACTGCTTGCTCCTTACTTCGGAACTTCCTCGATAGTCTACACTGTCGTGATAGGACTGATCATGATATCGATGAGTATCGGCAACGTGCTCGGCGGCCGTTCAGCAGACAAGCACAATGACCTGGGCAGGCTTTTCGTTATGCTGTGGATCGCTGCCCTGTGGGTAGCCGTAATACCGCTCGTAGGCAAATATGTCATAGCGCTGTCTGCGCTGGCCATGGCATGGATACTGCCGTCCAACCTGATCCTGGCCGGCTCCGTGGTTTCCTGCCTGCTTGTGTTTTCAGCCCCTCTGCTTATACTCGGGATGGTGTCACCCTATCTTGTCAAGCTTGGCATAAAAGATATGGAAAAAAGTGGCCGCACAGCCGGCGAGATCTATGCCGCATCGACGATAGGAAGCATAATCGGCACGTTTATACCGACTTTCCTGACGATACCGTACATCGGCACGATGAAATCATTCCTTGTTTTCGCCCTTGCTCTGAACCTGATCTGCCTGTACTATTTTATAACGAGCAAAAAAGGCTTTGTTAAAAGCATCGTGACAACAGTGCTCACGGCCGCCCTGCTTTTTATGCCGTTTAAGAGTTCGTACGCCTTCTGGACAGACGTGGTGCTGGAAGATGAATCACCGTACAACTACCTGCAGGTGGCTGAAAAGGGGAATTCAGTGATACTGTCCACAAATGTGGCTTTCGGCGTCCAGTCCATATACACCAGGGACCGTATCCTGTCCGGTTACTATTATGATTATGCCCTGATGTCGCCGCTTTTCCTGAAAGACGGAAGCACGGAAAAAACCTTCGACGTGCTTGTGCTGGGTATGGGCACCGGCACCTTTGCAAAGGAGTGCAAGTATTTTTATCCGGGCAGTAATATCGTCGGAGTGGAAATAGATGAAAAAATCGTGGACCTGTCCAGAAAATACTTCGAATTGACTGAAGAGGAGGCAACAGTATATGTCAACGACGGGCGTACATTCATGTCGGGCCCCGAGGCGGGCATGTATGACATCATACTGGTGGACGCCTATCATGACATTACGATACCCTTCCACATGGCCACCACGGAGTTCTTCGCCATCCTGAAGGAACACCTCAGACCCGGAGGCATCCTTATGGTCAACATAAACATGCGCAGCAGGAACAGCACTGAAATCACAGACTATCTCACCCATACCCTTAAAAACAACATGAAGAAAGCCTATAAATACGACATCCCGGGCATAACGAACACACTGGTCTTTTCATCGGATGATGAAAACTGTCTCCAATACCTTAAAGACAATTCGTCAGAGCTCGGGAACGACAGCCTGCTGCTGCCTCTGGCCGAAAATGTGATCAGTAACTGCACCGAAGTAACGGAGTCAAAGTATATACTGACCGATGACCTGGCTCCTGTGGAGATATTGGGCCAGAAGCTCCTCAACGATGTAGTGACCGAAATGCTGGATTACTTCAAAAACGAGATCGATAAATCAGAGGGCGGCATCATGGACGTATTCAATATGCTTTCCTGATCACTGCTTCGTCAGGCACCTGTGATACAGTACCCCTTCATTGCAGAAAAGCATGAATATATCCTTTATCACGTCATTGTGATTTTCTTCTGTCACATGATACAGCTTACCATCGTTCAGCTGTATGTACATTGTTATCTGGAACCTGTCGCTGTTATCGATGACGGCACTTATGATGTCCACTGCTTCCACCGGCCTTGCATACTCATGGAACCAACCCTCCGCATCATCAGCTATCTCTACCTCACATTCATAAAAGCTGCTGAGGAACCTTTTCAATTCCCCGGCCTTTCTTGACCATAAATTAATTGTCAGACTCATTTTTATCTCCTTGTATAAGGTGTGGTGACACTCCTCTGCGAAGATGTATTCCTCTGTGGTTGAGAAGTGTCACGCAATTGTTTCAGGGGACATTCCTCATCTATTAAGGAATACTTCTGCGGAGAGGTGTGTCCCCATACCTCTTACAGTATACAACAACACCAGGGATGTTGGGCGCGTCTTTTGAAAAAAACTTCATGTAATTTGTTCCATGTATGTAACGCGTTAGGCGAAGCACTGGTTGCCGTATGAATATCTGACTTTTTACTTATAATAAAACAGCCGTCGTATACTGGTTCTGGAGGTAATCAAATTGTCAGGGCGCTATTTGTTTTCAAGTATTTTACTCGCATTTGCAGTACTCATAATGCCGGCTGCCATGTCAGGCTGCTCCGGCGGCGGAAGCCAGCAGCAGGATGTGCAGCTTCAGGCAGCACAGAAGAAAATAGCAGAGGAAAAAGAGTCTGAAAAACTTAAGAAGCTGGAAGAGAATATCGAAAGCCTGTTCGAAGCTCTGGGCGGTCCGGCTATAAAGGCTGAAGCCGGCGGCGGACAGGAAAAACAGATTGAAGGCCACGAACAGGCAAGCGGGCAGCAGGAAGACAAACAGCAGGAAGAAGGTCAGAAAGCAAGCGGACAACAGGAAGAGAAGCAGCATGAGGACGGACAGCAGGAAGGTCAAAAGGAAGGCGGCCAGGAAAGCAGCCAGGGAGGCAAACAACAGCAGGACAAACAAAAGGATGACGGCAAAAAAGATAGCGATGCATGGAAGAAAGTCGATAAAACGATAACCAGCCTGCATTACCAATGGAACGACCTGATGCCCGAAATCACGAAAAAGGGCGCTGACATGAAGCTTGTCGACGCTTTTGACAATTCACTGAACAGCCTGACCACCGAAGCAGAGTCCAGGAACAGGGACAAAGTACTGTCTTCAGCCAACAGGCTTTACTCGCATGTGCCGGACCTGTTCTCACTGTACCGCCTGAAAATGTCCCCCGAACTGAAAAGAATGGTATATTACACCAGGAATATCATACTCGAGTCGGAAAAGGACAACTGGGAGCAGGCAGGAAAAGATAAGGATTCGCTTGAAAAATCCTGGTCACTGTTGAGGAACACGCTGGAGGAGGAGCAGAAAAAAATCGGCGACAAGCTTGATTTTTCGATCTACGAACTGAAAAAGGTAGTGTCCGAAAACAACAAACAGCTTTCTGTCATAAAGGGCAGGATCGTACTGAACAACATAAAGCAGCTCATGGATTCGTTCAAGGAGAGCAAATAAAGCCGGCTGCATCATGTGCAGGTACACATGGATGTGCCGGCTTTTTTACTGGCATTACTCTCTCAATTAAGAAAATTTTGACCCTGGCTGTCATTCTCCCATCTTTGCCTGTCATTTGCCCTTATTTTAACGTCATTCTCCTGTTTCAGATTCTCCTGCATGATTTCCATCATTGCGATAAGATGCTCACGGTCCTTTGACAGGATCCTGCCGACCAGCTCCGCGCTTTCGGGATCGAGATCGCCTTTTACGATCTCCTCGGTCATTTTCACACCCTTATCCTCGCCGAAATAAGCTCTTTTGAGTATTTCTTCGGAATCTTTCCTCCTGGTTTCGAACTCCAGCTTGATTTGCGAGAACATGCCCGGTATGCCCGTTCCCTTTCCGGGAGCCGCACCGAGGCTGCGGATCCTCTCAGCCAGCAACTCAGCGTGCTCCTTATGATCCGCCCTGAACTGCCCGAAAATTTGCCTGATCTTCTCGTCATCAGTATTGGAAATGAACAGGTCATATGACTCAGCAGCCATCAACTCGCCCCTGAGCACCGTATTGAGTTCGTTTATAACAGAATCATTATCCATATGCACCACCTGGTCTGATAAAATGATATTTATATCATTCCACGGTGTGCCGATTATTACTCCGTATATTGCCTGAGGAAATCAGGCATTTTGTCCGCCGGCCCGTTGAGAGTTATGAAAAACAGGGTTTTATGGCTTTCTGCAAGCGCTTTCAGTTTTTCGAAGAATGTTTCGAATTCCTCGATATTCTCCTTTGTAATGAAGTTGATCCTGTCGATGAAAATTCCCTCGATATCGTAATTCTGAGAGAGGATCCCGCATATGAACCCGAAAAAGCTTTCGTGGTCAAGCGGCGGGTAATCAGACACGTTCACGAATCTAACCTTGTGCGAAAGGTCATACATAAGCTTTGTACTGTCATCGATGAAAACCACTGTGCCTTTCGCCTGCTGAGCCATACTGTTGGCTGAATCGACAAGCAGCTTTGTCTTACCTGTCCCCTTCGGGCCATATATGACTTTTATCATGTCACCATGCCTTCCTTTGTTTATTTTTTGTAAATAAAAAGCCGGGTTTTTCACCGGCCTGCTTTACTATGCACCGGAGGTGTCCCCGCCGCCGGAACCTTCACTTTCATTTTCCAGTTCTACTACTTCCATTTTGGATATAGATACTTCATACGCCACTTTGTTCACTATCTCGCCGGATTCGTACTTTTTCTGGTACTCCCTGCTCTGTATCCTTCCCCAGATCTTGATATTGTCGCCCACGGTGAGTTTTTCAGAGAACCTCGCATTCCTTCCCCATGCAATGCATGGTATATAATCAGACTTGTTGTAGGGGCGGTTGACAGCCAGCAGGATATCTGTTATTTCCCTGCCGAACGGTGTCGTTCTGTAGATCGGTTTCTTGCAGATAAAACCGTTAAGGAATATCTGGTTGGGGTTCTTTATCTTTTTTTCATCTTCAAGGAACGTGATCTCCCTTGCAAAAACAGTCAGCAAGAGCCTGTTGCCTTCGTTGCTGTAGCTGTTGTAAGAACGGAACTGTCCTTCCACCTCAACGATCGTTCCAGGCGTGAGCTTTTCTTTGCTGGTAAGCCTTTCTGAAATGGTAACGGGTATCACATCGCAGCTTTCGCTGAGCCGCGGCACCTCCAGCATGAAACTGTAAAACCCCTCACCGTACACGGCATGACTGAAC
>JAAZKL010000386.1 GCA_012799845.1 Clostridiaceae bacterium | reverse complement strand
ATTGATAGATTGACAGATTGAGGGATCGGGAGATTGATAGACTGGGAAATTAAGTGATTGGCAACCTGCACATAAGACAGCATGGCTAATGTATTTTGGAGGACACGATGGATTACAAACTCAACAGGGCATGGGCCGAAATCGATCTGGACGCTATCGCCCACAACACGAGAGAGATAAAAAAGCTGACAGGCAACAGGGTCGAGATGATGGGCGTCGTGAAGGCCGATGCTTACGGGCACGGAGTACTTGAGGTAGTCCGCACGCTGCTGGACAACGGAGTTGCGCAGTTGGCCGTATCGATGCTGGACGAGGCCATACAGATCAGGAAAATGGGCATCGACGTGCCAATACTGGTATTGAGCTACACCGACCCGGCGAGGGCGGATGAAATAGTACTGAACCGTGTCACCCAGACCGTTTTCAGCATGGATCTGGCGCAGGCGCTGTCCGCGGCGGCTGTAAGGCTCGGCAAAGACGTAAAGATCCATGTGAAAGTGGACACCGGCATGACCAGGGTAGGCTTCATGCCCGGTTACAGCGCGGTCAAAAACATCATGGAAATTGCGAAGATGCCGGGCATCATCCTGGAAGGGATATTCACCCATTTTGCCTCGGCTGACGAAAGCGACAGCAGTTATACGATAATGCAGTTCGAGCGTTTCATGAGCCTTTGCACCGAGCTTGCCAGGGTCGGGATACATATCCCCGTCAAACATGTGTGCAACAGCGCCGCGATCCTGCAGTACCCGGAAATGTATCTTGACGTGGTCAGGCCCGGCGTCATACTGTACGGGCTGTACCCTTCAAAGGAAGTGGCGCGCAAAATAGACCTCAGGCCTGCGATGACGCTCAAGGCAAATGTTATCCTGGTCAAGGATGTGGACAGCGACGTTTGCATTAGCTACGGAAGGACGTTCAGGACGTCCCGCAAAAGCAGGATAGCCACCGTGCCCATAGGATATGCCGACGGGTATACCAGGCTCATGTCCAACAAGGGAAGGATGCTCGTGAACGGCGAATTCGCGCCGGTCGTTGGCAGGATCTGCATGGACCAGTGCATGATCGACGTGACCGACCTAAAGCATGAAGTGTCCGTGGGTGACGAGGTAGTCATATTCGGGAAGCAGAACGGCGCATGCATCAGCGTCGATGAAATAGCGGACCAGGTGGGGACCATCAATTACGAACTGGTCTGCATAATAGGCAAAAGGATACCGCGCGTCTACCTGAAAGGCGGGAAAATCTGCAGCGTCCTGAACTATTTGATATAGGACCGGATTATTCCGCACATGTCCGGACTGCCGTACAGATCAGGGCTTCCACACATGTCTGGACCGCTGCACAGGTTTGAGCAGCCACACAAATCTGAACTGCCGCATATCCGAACTGTTACCCAACCCCGAATTATCTGCTGCGGGTCTGAATATTATAATAGCGGATCACACAGCGGTTCTTGCTTTTTGGTAACAGTAATGTAATTTGACCTGATATATACTTTCATATATAATGAAGTATATACAGGCGCAAAGTACATATAGCTGTATTGTTCATGCGCCGGACGCTGCATGCGCCTGCATAGTGCACATACCCACGTGGTATATGCGCCTGCATGATACATATAGCCACATAATTTATTTAAAGGCGGCAAAGAATTATTAAGTACTGCTGTTGTGCGCTGCCTGGCTGGACAATATCTTCTCTTGAACGAATTGCAATTCGATCAAAAAATGGGGGATTTATTTTGGAAGAATTGAAAAAAATACTTATAAGCCTTCCTGATAATCTTCTGAAAGAAATCGACCATATCGTGACAGTTGAGAAAACCAACAGAAGCGAGTTTGTCAGAGAAGCGATGAAACTGTACCTGAGGGAAAAGAGAAAGATAGAGATGAGAGAAAGGCTTAAGAAGGGTTATCTTGAGATGGCCGAGATAAATATCAGGCTGGCCGAGATGTGTATGGAAGCGGACAGCGAACAACAGCTAAAATATGAGGAACGACTTGGGGAGTTGGAGTAAACGTGATAATAAAACGAGGAGATATCTTTTATGCCGATCTTAGTCCGGTGATCGGTTCGGAGCAGGGAGGAGTCAGACCTGTACTGATAGTGCAGAACGACATCGGCAACAAATACAGCCCGACAGTGATAGCGGCGGCCATAACGTCGCAGATCAACAAGGCGAAGCTGCCGACCCACATCGAGATAAGCGCGCAGGATTACGGGCTGCAGAAGGACTCGGTGATACTGCTCGAGCAGATAAGGACCATAGACAAGAAAAGGCTCAGAGAACGGATCGGACACCTGGACGACGAACTGATGGAGAAAGTCAACGAAGCGCTAAGCATCAGCTTTGGTCTGGCCGATATATAAATCAGGCGGCGTAAGGCTCAGGCGCAGGACATGCAGGGAGATTTAGTTTACATAACGGACAAGCCTTAAATCTGCAACATACAGCCGCGGCGGCACGGCAGACAGCGGCGACGGGATTCCATGCCAGGAGAGGCTCCATGTTGGGCTCCATACCAGGAGGCTCTGTACGGGACTCATTGCCGGGACCACATGCCTTACCGCATGAAGGGAACATGTGATATGGACAAGGAAAAAGTGTTCAGGGTTGTTTTGGTTGCGGCACTGGTTTTCTTGATATATCAATTCGGGTTCAGGCCGATATTCAGCAGGGGGGACAGGGACATAAAGGCGGACAGGAAGTACTGGTCCGAACTGCTTCCCGATGAAGAAGGACCTGTCTATGATGTCATCGTCTACGGGGCGGAACCGCAGGGCATAGCTGCGGCTGTTTCGTCCGCAAGGCTCGGAGCGCGCACACTGCTTATAAGCGAAGATTACGATATGGGGGGCATAATTTCGCGCTGCCTCATCCCGGAGCTTGAAGCGCCCCTGGACAGCAACGGCAAAATGCTCAATGCCGGGATCCTCGCGGAAATCCAGAAGAAGACGGGCGACTGCTTCAACCCGGAGAAATACGTGGAAACGGTAAATGAACTCATACAGGCGGAAAGCGACCTCAGCGCCATCGCCGGCTCTGTTGTCACGGGCGTTACCATGGGCGGCAAGCGCATCGATTCGATAGAAGTCCAGACGAGGGACGGGAAAGTCGACCTCTCGGCAAGGATGTACATAGACGCCTCCGACAGCGGAGCGCTGCTCGATTTGTGCGGGGTGCCGAATTTTACGGGCTCTGCCGATCTGGGGATGGAAAACAGCTTCATGCCCGTCGGCCTCAACTTCGTGATGGAACTCAAGGCCGGGAGCGACACCAACAACAGCAAGCTTGCCGGGAAGTCAGCCGTGTTCAACGACGGACCGGTGAAATACATTCCTTTGAACAACAGTATCAGGTTCGAAAACCCGAAGATCTGCTTCCTCCCGGATAACAAGGCCATCATCAGCGGCCTGCATGTGGCAGGGGTCAATGTGACAGACGCGGACAGCATGCGGCGCGCCTATGAGACCGCGGTGGAGGAGGCCAAAAACCTGAGCCTCTGGCTATCCGAAAAATTCATGGAACTGAAAGACCACGTCTTCTCAAAAGCT
>JAAZKL010000385.1 GCA_012799845.1 Clostridiaceae bacterium | reverse complement strand
GCATCGGTGCTGTCCGTTTTGCCCAATGCGGTTATGATCCTCCGGTAGCGTATGATGCTCACCGCAAAGAAGATAAACGCGATGACAGCGATACCGAGGCAGAAGTACCATGGCACCCCTATATAGGCGAACCCGGCGGCGAAAGCAAGAAACAATATAAGCGATACGATGGCATTTATCAGTTGATGAACGGCAGCAGCTTTACTTGCCGCATTTGCAGTCCTGGAAATCAATTCGGCCCTGCCGCCCGAGCTTTGTTTGTTTTCCATAAAGCCGCCTCCTGTTTGATTTTTTTAGGTTTATCTTACAAATCATTATATTTTTGTTTAAGGGTATGGTTTTTCATTTTATTGCGGAGTTTTTTTATTACAATTGCGGACTTTTAATTATAAGTATGACCCATGATATGCATCCGGAAATGGCGCAAAAAAATGTTCGCAGACAACTCCACAAAAATCCATAAAATCACCCGTAAAATAACCCTGATTTTGCCCTGTAATCACCCTTAGTGTGATGGAAGCTGCCGGTTATTTATGATATATTTGAAACTGAAGCGGGGGTGAGATCATGAAAAGCATACTATCTGTGCTGGAGCCTACGTTCCCGGACCGAAAGATGCTCAAGTCGCATGTTTATCCAAGCGATAAGATGGTGGTCATAGAAACGTCATACTTAACGTTTGATGAATTTTCCTGTGGAAATTATTACTTCCTGATCCCTCTGAAGCAGGCGCCGGTGGTCAGGACGGAGGGCAGGCGGTATACACTCAAGGATATGAGCGTTTTCCCGTGCAATCCCGGGCAGCCCCACCGGGTAGAGGAAATGGATATCGCGGATTTCCTGTCCTATGTAGTGTATATGGACAATTCGCTTCTCAGGTCGACGGCCGAGGAACTGTACGGAAGCGGCGATCTGGTGTTCAAAAGCCGCTGTTTTGCGTTCAGCCCGGCGATAAGGGATCTGTTGAGCACATACATCCGGGAATGCCGCATCGGACAGCCCGGGTTTACGTTGATACAGGAAAGCCTTGCACTGCAGCTTGCGGTCACGCTCCTGCGGGAGGGCAGCCACAACCTGTCCGATTTGTCCTGCCGGCATATCAGTTTTTCTGATGATGCTGCAGTTAAAAAAGCTATCGAATATCTTGCTGAGAATTATCAGAACAACATATCGCTTTCCGAGATAGCCAGGGAAACCCACTACAGTTCTTATCACTTTGTAAGGCTGTTCAAACGCCACACCGGCGTGACCCCATTCGAATATTTGCAGAACCTGAGAATAGAAAAAGCCAAGGATCTGCTAAGGAAAACCGACTGTTCGATATCGCAGATCTGCGACCTGTGCGCTTTCGGCAGCCTCAGCCATTTTTCCCGCGTGTTCAGGGAGAAGACGGGAGTGTCTCCGACGAAATATAAGAAGCTGGTATAATGTACTACATTACGTTTCCACAAAATGCGGTATACAAGCGTATCATTTTTATCTAATCTGCCACTTGCAATAGAGAGTTGCATTTCGCTATTATATTAGTCGAAGGGTCCATCTGTACAAAATGCCATATTATAAAGAGAGGAAATGCAGCTTGATTACACAGAAAGAAATCGCCCAAATGTGCGGTGTTTCGACTTCGACCATATCGAATGTGCTTAACGGAAAGCGCAAAGTCAGTGAAGCTACCAGGCAGCGAGTCCTGGATGTCGTGAAGAAGACCGGTTACCAGCCCAACTATTTCGCCCAGGGGATGAGGAAGCAGAAAACAAATATAATCGGCATTATCGCCGAGGACCTGATCCAGTTCAGTTCGCCTCCCATTATCGAAAGGATCATGGCATACTGCGAAGACATGCATTACAGGACGATCCTCATCAATATGCGCATGTATGATAAATGGCTGAACACATGGTATAACGACGAAAAGAAGCTGCAGTCGGTATTGAAACCTGCGATCAGCGAACTGCTTTCCATAAAGGTCGACGCGATAATGTATGTTGCGGGACACGCAAGGGTCGTCAACTGTTTTCCTGATGATTTCGAAATCCCGGCGATCGTCGTATACGCATACTCGAAATCGCCGAAGTTCACATCCATCGTCATAGACGACGAAAAGGGCGGGTATGACATGGCCAAATACCTGGTTTCCATGGGGCATGAAAAGATCGGTGTGATAGCAGGCACCGCCGACAACCTTCATACCCGGAAGCGATTGAGCGGGTTCCGGAAGGCTTTGAAGGAGGGAAAGGTCCCGTATAACCCCAAATGGGTGAGATATGGCGACTGGAAGAGGGGATCGGGCCACCAGTTGGCCGAAGAACTGATCAGGGAAGATGTCACAGCCATTTTCTGCATGAACGACGAAATGGCTGCGGGCGTCTATGACTATTTGTATGAAAACGGCATGAAGGCAGGAGAGGATATATCCATAGCCGGATATGATAATATGGAAATTTCCGGGTATCTGAAGCCCGCCCTTACGACGAATGAGATATCTTTCTCACAGATCGGCATCAAGTCGGCGGAGCTCATGATCAAGGCGCTGACTGACGGCTATGAGACAAAAAAGGGCAAGGAGATAATCAAGGTCCCGTGCCGGATAATCGAGCGCGATTCTGTAAAAAGGATCAAATGATCTTAAAAAGGATCGAGTGATTTGTCAAAAGGATCAAATGATTCTGTCAAAAAGATCGAGTGATTTGTCAAAAGGATCGGACGAGCCTTAAAAGGATCTGGCGTTTTGACTAAACGGGCGGATCACCAGGCGGGAAATCAAGTGAAAAAGCGGTCGCACCGGGTATTTTGGTGAGCCGCTTTTTTATTGGCAAGAAATCAGCTCAGGCAAGCATCATGGCAGTATCAGCGGCAAAGCGGAAGAGGAGGGGCAGGCACTACAAAAAGTCAATCGGGCACAGTCGATAACAGTTGACACCTTAAGCAAATGTGAATATAATCATAGTATAAGTAAAACGTTTTACCACGGACAACTTTAGGCATTTCAGGTCAGACGGTCAGAAGTAAAGCAAATTTGCAGGACACATTACAAACGGGAGAGGAATGAAGATACGCGATGGTACGAATGGTATTGGATGCAGATATCAGGAAGGGAAAAATAAGCAAAAACATTTATGGCCATTTTTCAGAACATCTGGGCAGATGCATCTATGAAGGGATTTGGGTCGGCAAGGATTCTCCCATACCTAACACGGACGGTATACGCAATGACGTAATCGAAGCCCTGAAGGCGATGAAAATACCGGTCCTGAGATGGCCCGGGGGATGCTTTGCAGACGAGTATCACTGGATGGACGGTATCGGACCTTACGATAAGCGGCCTGAAATGATCAACACCCATTGGGGCGGCGTTACGGAGAACAACCACTTCGGGACCCACGAATTCATGAGGCTGTGCGAACTTATCGGCGCCGAGCCCTATATCTGCGGAAATGTTGGCAGCGGTACCGTAAAGGAAATGCAGCAGTGGGTCGAGTACATAACCTTTGACGGAAAATCGCCGATGGCAGACCTGAGGAGAGCCAACGGAAGAGAGGAGCCGTGGAAGCTGACCTACTTCGGCGTCGGCAATGAGAACTGGGGCTGCGGCGGCAACATGCGGCCCGAGTATTATGCGGATGAATACCGCAGGTATGCGACTTATATCAGGAATTTCGGCGGGAACAAGATATATAAGATCGCCTGCGGAGCCAACTCCGGAGACTACCGGTGGACGGAGGTCCTGATGAGGGAAGCCGGCAAAATGATGGACGGGCTGAGCCTGCATTATTACACTGTCCCCGGCGACTGGAATACAAAAGGTTCTGCTGTTGATTTCGATGATACAAAATGGTTCGACACGCTCAAGAAGACTTTATTCATGGAAGAGCTGGTGACACGCCACTCCGTCATTATGGACCAGAACGACCCTGAAAAGAGGGTGGGCCTGATCGTCGACGAATGGGGCACGTGGTATGATGTCGAACCCGGCACCAATCCTGGTTTCCTGTACCAGCAGAACACGTTGCGCGACGCGCTGGTGGCCGGCATCAACCTCAATATTTTCAACAACCACTGCGACAGGGTGAAGATGGCGAATATCGCCCAGACCATAAACGTTCTGCAGGCTGTCATACTGACTGAGGGCGAGAAGATGCTCCTGACGCCCACGTACCATGTCTTCCATATGTACCAGGTACACCAGGATGCAGACCTGCTGTCGATGACACTGGAGAATGAAGAATACCGTTTCGGCAATGAAGCGATCCCGCAGGTGAGCGCTTCGGCATCGGTCGACCAGGATGGTAAGATCCACATCTCGATATGCAACCTGAGCCACGACAGCGATGTCGACATTGATTGCGAACTGCGGGGAGCAACGGCTTCCAAAGTCAGCGGGACCATACTGACTGCTCAGGCCATGAATGCTCACAATACATTTGATTCGCCGGAAAACATCAAGCCTGCGGCCTTCGGCGGAGCAAGCCTGAAAGACGGCAGACTCAGCGTGCAGATGCCTTCGAAGTCTGTAGTGGTTCTGACTGTTGAATAACGCATGTTGATGTAACCTCCAATAGATACATGCATCAGTGATCAGGGCCGGCACCGGTCGTTTCCGTTATGATTCGGGAATATCGGTGCCGGTCCTGATTGTTTTTCTGAAGACTGTTATATTACAGAACATGCCATGGGGCACTCCATGGATCGTATTATGGTCATTCTGAAAATAGTATCATGGATCATGCATTATGCGACATGCATCATGTATCATGTATCATGTATCATGCGTCATGCATTATGCGTTATGCATCATGTGTCATGCGCCATGCGCCATGCATCATGTGTCATGCACCATGCATCATGTGCCATGCGTGTATGTTCTTATGGATTGCTGCCGGGTAAAACTGCTATAATTATCTGTGGATGCAAGATTTGGATCGAAATGCAGAAAGGAGCGGAATGTCCATGGATGACAACCTGAGGTCCATTATTGTGAAAAGGATCGAAAGACTATAAAAAATCTTGAGAAAAACAATATGCAGGGCTTTTATGTGGAAAGCAAGGCAGATGTGGCAGACAAGGTCAGGG
>JAAZKL010000384.1 GCA_012799845.1 Clostridiaceae bacterium | reverse complement strand
TAATGAAAGTGTCAGAATCCCGTATTTCTCAGCTGCACACCAAGGCGATCATGCGTCTCAGAGGAAAACTTGCCAGGCAGAGATCCCTGCTTGACGATTGAAATGGTTGGATTTCATTTTATGGAGGTCTCATTTTGATGGGTGTGATAACATGGATTTTAATATAAACGACGGTTTTTGCGAATTACAGTTTAGAGAAGACGGAGTTTTTCTTTGCGTATACCCTCCTGAGGGCAACGGCAAAAGGCTTGAACTGAATGCAGTCCTGGACCGCCTGGTCCGGAAGAAGATCAGGGATTTCGACAGGAGCAAGGTCGAATTTGCCGTAAGAAGAGCGGACAAGACGCCGGTGAAGATCGCCGAACCGCAGGAGGAAGTAAAAATTGACGCGACAGTATCGGTGATGGTATCGCCCGACAAAATGAAGGCATATGTCACATTTACTCCTCCCGACAACGGAAAGATGCTTACCCTGGAGGAGGTGCTTGACGAGCTTTCCCGAAACGGCGTGATATATGGCATCAACAGGACCAACCTGGAAACGCTGGTAAAGTACCCGGTGTACAACCAGATGATATGCGTTGCCGAAGGAAAGCCGCCGGTCAACGGGCAAAACGGAAAGGTGGAGTTCCACTTCGACATCAACAGGGAACACAAACCGACGATACTTGAAGACGGCAGGGTGGATTTCAGAGAACTGAACCTGATACAGAGCATTGAAATGGGCGGAGTCCTGTGTTCCCTGGTACCGCCTGCACAGGGCACACCCGGGAAAACGGTGGCAGGTACAGACATACCGGCCGTTGACGGAAAGCCGGCTGTCCTCCCAAGAGGAAGGAATGTGGCAGTATCCGAGGACGGTACACAGCTGATAGCTAATATCAGCGGCCAGATCAGCTATATCGACGGCAAGGTAAGTGTATTTGCGACGCACGAAGTAAAGGCGGACGTGGATAATTCCACCGGGAACATCAACTTTATAGGCAATGTGGTGGTAATGGGCAACGTACTGTCCGGGTTTACCGTAGAGGCAGGCGGCAACGTGGAAGTCATGGGCGTTGTCGAAGGGGCCGTGATAAAGGCGGGCGGCGACATAATCCTGAGAAGAGGGATGCAGGGCATGGGAAAAGGCATCCTGAAAAGCGGCGGCGACATAATAGCAAGATACATAGAAAACAGCAACATTGAAGCCAGGAACGACATCAAGGCCGAGGCTATCATGCACAGCAATGTTAAGTGCGGCAACAAGCTTGAACTCTCCGGAAGAAAAGGGCTTCTTGTAGGAGGAAGCTGCAAGGTGGGCAAGGAGATCTCAGCCAAGGTCATAGGCTCTCACCTGGCTACGGTGACAGATATAGAAGTCGGTGTGGATCCTACGATCAGGGAGAGATACAAAGCGGCAAAGGAAGAGAGCATACAACTGGAAGCAGATCTGAGGAAGGCCGAACAGGCGATCGCGATACTGAAAAAGCTGGAGATGTCAGGGACAATAACGCCTGAAAAGAAAGAACTGCTGTCAAAGAGCATGAGGACGAGGATCTATTATTCAAGCAGGCTTGTGGAACTGAGGGAAGAATTCGATCAGCTTGAAGCCAAACTGCAGCAGGATGCTTACGGCAAGATCAGGTGTTATAATATAATATATCCCGGTACCAAAGTAGCCATAGGTTCGTGTATGATGTATGTGAAGGAGAACCTGCATTATTGTACACTGTACAGGGATGGTGCGGATATAAGGGTAGGACCGATAGACAAGTGATGATCCCGCTATGCAGTACCGGACAGGGATGTGTGGGAAATGTCTGTCAAACCGGTGGATTTCCAAATGATGATACCTCGATCCGTGGATGCGGCAAAGGCGCGGAGCGACGAGCTTCAAAAGAATGCCGCCCTTCAGCAGCAGCAGGTCTTATCTGCGCAGAATAAGGCGGAGGATACCCTGAAGCAGGTGTATTCGCGCTCGAAGACTGAGGAAGTCAGGATAGACGAAAAACAGAGGGAGAATGACCGGCAGGGGGAAG
>JAAZKL010000383.1 GCA_012799845.1 Clostridiaceae bacterium | reverse complement strand
GACGGGCGTATTCACCACAGCTGAAAAAGCTTCGGCTCACTTCAAGGGCGGCGCAAAGAAAGTAGTCATCAGCGCACCGGCAAAGGACAACTCTCCGATGTTCGTCATGGGCGTCAACAATGATAAATATACGAAGGATATGAACGTAGTATCCAACGCATCCTGCACGACGAACTGTCTGGCGCCTCTGGCAAAAGTCATCAATGACAACTTCGGCATAGTTGAGGGTCTCATGACAACAGTACATTCCATTACGGCAACCCAGAAGACGGTCGACGGACCTTCCAAGAAGGACTGGAGAGGCGGCCGTGCAGCTGCTCACAATATCATCCCTTCATCCACCGGCGCAGCAAAAGCAGTAGGAAAGGTAATACCTGAGCTGAATGGCAAACTGACCGGTATGGCATTCAGAGTTCCCACCATCGATGTATCGGTCGTTGACCTCACATGCCGTCTCGCGAAGTCTGCAACATATGAAGAGATCAAGGCTGTGATCAAAAAGGCTTCAGAGAACGAACTCAAGGGTATTCTCGGATATACTGAAGATGAAGTCGTGTCATCAGACTTCATCGGCGATCCCCGCACATCCATTTTCGATGCAAAAGCAGGTATCGCTCTCAACGACAACTTCGTGAAGCTGGTAGCCTGGTATGACAACGAGTGGGGCTATTCGAACAAGGTCCTCGATCTCATCATGCACATGGCTAAGGTAGACGCGCAGTAATCAGGCGCTGTCTCCCGGCTGAGACGATCAGTAACTGTGGTCGCTGATAAGGTCCACTCTTGCCCTTACCTTATGTGAGTGGTCAAAGGGTGGGCCTTTTGATTATACCGGGTGCGGAAAGCTTCGCACCAGTATCTGAAAGGGTGGATAGTATGGCATTATATAATAAAAAGACGATCGAAGACATAGATGTAAGAGGCAAAAAGGTCATCGTCAGGGTCGATTTCAATGTTCCGCTGGATGAGAACGGGAACATTACCGACGACAAGAGGATAGTCGGAGCGCTTCCGACCATCAGGTACCTTGTCGGCAACGGTGCTAAGACAATACTTGTTTCACACCTCGGCAGGCCGAAGAACGGACCCGAAGAGAAATACAGCATGAAGCCGACTGCGGTCAGGCTCAGCGAACTCCTCGGTAAACCGGTCATCATGGCCGCTGATGTCATAGGTCCGGATGCAAAGGCAAAGGCAGCCGCTCTCAAGGAAGGCGAAGTGCTGATGCTGGAAAACGTCAGGTTCCACAAGGAAGAAACGAAGAACGATCCTGCATTTGCAAAGGAACTTGCATCACTGGCAGAGATCTTTGTAAACGACGCTTTCGGAACCGCACACAGGGCGCATGCTTCCACAGCAGGACTGGCCGATTACCTCCCGGCTGTCTGCGGATACCTGATCCGGAAAGAGATCAGTATCATGGGTAAAGCCCTCTCCAATCCTGAAAGACCTTTTGTTGCCATACTGGGCGGCGCCAAGGTATCCGACAAGATCAGCGTCATCGAAAACCTGATCGACAAGGTGGATACGCTCATAATCGGCGGCGGCATGGCTTATACGTTCCTCAAGGCAAAAGGGTGTAAAATAGGCGATTCCATATGCGAGGACGACAAGCTGGACCTGGCAAGAAGCCTTATGGAAAAAGCAGAGAAGAAGGGTGTCCAGCTCATGCTTCCCATCGGCAGCATAGTCGGAAAAGAATTCAAGCCGGACACCGAGTACAAATATGTGCCTTCCGATGATATGCCCGACGGCTGGATGGGCATGGACATAGGCTCACAGACTATCGAATACTTCTCGAAGGAGATAAAAAAGGCGAAGACCATCGTATGGAATGGTCCTATGGGCGTGTTCGAATTCGAGAACTTCGCCAACGGTACCAGGGAGATTGCAAAGGCTGTTGCTGAATCAGGAGCCATTTCTATAGTCGGCGGCGGAGATTCCGCGGCTGCTATCGAACAGCTTGGCTTTGCCGACAGGATAACACATATTTCAACAGGCGGAGGAGCATCGCTGGAATTCCTCGAAGGAAAGGTCCTTCCCGGAATTGCAGTTCTGATGGATAAGAATCCCCGAAAAAAAATCATAGCCGGCAACTGGAAAATGAATAAAACTGCGAAAGAGGCAGCTGAGTTCGTTACAGCGCTGATACCGAGAGTCGCAGATGCTCAGGCAGACGTAGTTGTCGGCGCGCCATTCGTATGTCTGCCGGATGTTATCAAAGCCGCAGCCGGGACTAATATCAAGGTCGCTGCTCAGAACATGCACTGGGAAGAGAAGGGCGCTTTCACAGGCGAGGTTTCAGGCCCGATGCTCAGGGACCTTGGAGTGGAATATGTTATCATTGGACACTCCGAGAGGAGGCAGTACTTTGCTGAAACCGATGAGACTGTCAACAAAAAGGTCCATGCAGCGCTCAAGTACGGGCTCAAGCCAATCGTATGCGTAGGTGAATCGCTGAAGCAGAGGGAGCAGGGAGTCACAGCCGAGCTTGTTAGCTACCAGGTGAAGATCGCTCTCCTGGGGCTTACTGCAGAGCAGGTAAAGGACCTTATCATAGCATATGAGCCTGTATGGGCGATCGGTACCGGCAAAACAGCGACGAATGAACAGGCCAATGAGGTTTGCGTGATCATAAGAGACACCATAAAGAGCCTCTATGACGAGGAGACAGCCGATATGATCCGCATCCAGTACGGCGGCAGCGTAACTGCTGATAACGCTGAAGGCCTCTTCGGGATGTCGGATATCGACGGCGGCCTTGTAGGCGGCGCAAGCCTCAAACTCGACGACTTCGAAAAGATAGTCAAGTCGTAATGCGCAAGGGACAGGTATTCGATTCATCAAAAGGCTGTCTGGACGGACAGCCTTTTTGAGATTTATATAAGCCGGAACACAAGGAGTGCAGCATATATGGAAAAAAGACTGGTAACACTGATTATACTGGATGGATTCGGAATCAACGAGCGGACTGAGGGCAATGCTGTAGCGGCGGCATACAAGCCGAACCTGGACCGCTATTTAAGGGAATATCCGAACACGATCATCCGTACGAGCGGCATGGATGTTGGCCTTCCCAGGGGACAGATGGGCAACTCGGAGGTCGGGCACACGAATATCGGCGCCGGAAGGATCGTCTACCAGGAGCTTACAAGGATCACCAAGTCCATAGAAGACGGCGATTTCTTTGAGAAAAAGGAACTCGTAGACGCCTTGGAAAACTGCAGGAAGAAAGGCACGAAGCTCCACCTGTACGGGCTTTTATCCGACGGAGGCGTCCACAGCCACAACACTCATCTCTATGCGCTGGTCGAGATGGCGAAGAGGTACGGACTGAAGGATGTGTTCGTACACTGCTTCTTCGACGGCAGGGACGTGCCGCCGGACAGTTCAAAGGATTATGTCGCGGAACTGGAGGCCAAACTGAAGGAGATCGGTGTTGGAAAGATAGCCAGCGTAATGGGCAGATATTACGCGATGGACAGGGACAACCGCTGGGAAAGGGTCCAGCTTGCATATGACGCGATGGTGCTTGGCAAAGGCCTGACAGCGGATTCTGCCGGAGAAGCTGTTGCAGCGTCCTATGCGCGGGAGGAATTCGACGAATTTGTCAAACCCACGGTCATCCTGACGGACGGAAAGCCGACCGCCACCATTAGCGAGAACGACTCGGTCATATTCTTCAATTTCAGGCCCGACAGGGCGAGAGAAATAACAAGGGCTTTTGTCGACCCTGGATTCAAAGGTTTCGAGAGAGCCAAAGGATTCTTCCCGGTCTACTATGTCTGCATGACCCAGTATGACAAAACCATGCCCAACGTAACAGTGGCATTCAAGCCGGAGTCCCTGACCAACACGTTCGGGGAATATATCAGCGGCAAAGGGCTCAGGCAGCTTAGGATCGCCGAGACCGAGAAATATGCCCATGTCACGTTCTTCTTCAATGGCGGTGTGGAAACGATGTATGAGGGCGAGGACAGGTGCCTGATACCGTCGCCTAAGGTGCCTACATACGATATGAAGCCCGAGATGAGCGCATACGAGGTGACGGAAGAAGTACTGAAGAGGATCGACTCCAGGCAGTACGACGTTATCATACTGAACTTCGCGAACTGCGACATGGTAGGACACACGGGAGTTTTCGAAGCTGCAAAGGCAGCGGTGGAAGCCATAGATGAATGCCTTGGCAGGATAGTCGACGCTGTCAGGGCACAGGACGGCATAGTCCTGATAACTGCCGACCACGGCAATGCGGAGCAGATGACCGACTACGAGAGCGGCGGCCCGTTTACGGCCCACACCACCAATATCGTACCTTTCATAGGCATCGGCATAGGCGACCGCAAGCTGAAAGACGGACGCCTGGCGGACCTGGCGCCGACGATGCTGGATCTGCTGGGACTCGAGAAGCCGGCGGAAATGACCGGCGAATCGCTGCTGAGGTAAGCGGATAAAAAGGTAAGGGGACACACCTCAGTAAAGGGGCAGCCTCTGTTGGCAGAGGTGTGTCCCTTTTCTGCTTCTTATCCTGCTGTATAAGTTTCCAGCGGGAAATATTCCGGGAAATAACGGGGATAGTGTGCAAAAATTCAACTTCTGGGTACATCCGAGTAGACGTAATGTGAGTAACACCATATTATGTGACTTGATTATAGAGAATATGCAATAAAACACTGAAAAAAACACACACAACTTGAAATTTTGCACAGTCGCCGGCTGACATCGGACACGATTCCAATACCGACAGGCATGAACTGGCGAACAGTGCTGATGCAGGCGATGTCATTTTGCCTTTTGACAAACATCACCCTAAAGAAGCGTTCACTTAGGGATTGAAGAAAAACTTAAATGAACAGCTTCAAGCGGGACAAAAAGAGACCAGTCACAATCTGGCATGAATGCTTGATTGTGACTGGTCTTTTGCTTCAAATCGTTAGGATAAAGTTTTATTAATGCAGCCTTGGATTTAATACAAT
>JAAZKL010000043.1 GCA_012799845.1 Clostridiaceae bacterium | reverse complement strand
GATGGTGATGAGAGGGGGCAATACTGTGCCGAGGACTGTGAGGAACGCGCCCGGTACGCCGGCCATCCTGTAACCCACCAGGATGGACGTATTTATTGCGATGGGGCCGGGCGCGGACTGACCTATGGCTACCAGGTCGAGCATTTCATCCTCATCTATCCATTTGAGATCTTTCACAAAGCGTTTCTGCATGAGGGGGACAATGACATAACCGCCGCCGAATGTGAAAGCGCTCAGCTTGAGTGTTGATAAAAACAGGTTCCAATAAAAGCGTGCATCCCTTTTCAATGGTATTCTCCTTCGTCATGAAAACAAATAAAGCATGCTTTTATCAGTATACCTTATTTTGAGTGTTTTTTACCAGTATACCTGATTGAGCCGGTTTGACGTGATACTGCAATGGTACTGCTACACTGCGGCGATGCTGTAATCCCGCGGCTATACCGCATTCCGCGGCGATGCCGTGATCCCGCATTGATACCGCGATTCAGCAGCTATGCTTTATACTGCAATTACTCCTCGACCCTTATAACTGAGACGGGGCAGCCCTCCTCAGCTTCCTTTGCGCATTCCTCGGCGCCTTCCGGCACTTCGTCTACATGTACCTCTGCAAGACCGTCGTCTGCCATGCGGAATACCTCCGGGCAGGTCGTGACACACAGTTCACATGCAATACAGCCGTCTCTGTCGATTGTTGCTTTCATTGCTCACTTCTCCTTTTCTGATAATATTTACACAAACCATACACAATATTATGGCACAAACTTCAGACATATATTTTGTGCATGATTTGCAATCTATATATAGTTTCCAACAGTAATGCGGGTTGAAACATTTTCCCGGTTTTTCCGTCTATGCCATTTGTGAGGGGACAGTCCTGCGTTTTTTGTGCGAAGCCGCGGCTGTTGATGAGTTATATGTTATTATTGGTTGCTGTAAGTTGCCATTTGTTACTACAAGCTACCTAAGTGCTTGAGTTACTATAAGCTGCTTGAGCTACTACAAGCTGCCTAAGTTGCTATAGGCTACTTGAGTCACCACAAGCTGCCTGAGTTACTATAGGCTGCTGGAGTTGCTATTAACCGCCTAAGTTACTATACGCTGCCATAAGCTGCTATAGGCTGCCCAAATTCCTATAAGCTACCAGAGTTTACGCGAGACCGGAATGGGAGACGCATGATATGAAAAAAATCATTATTGCTTTATTGATAATCCTGCTTCTTATCATCTCTATTGAAACGGTTGTGACAAAGATCCTGCCGGCGATCGGGATCCATACGCCATTTGGTATTTCCGCCGGTGCTGATAAAGATGAGGATTTGCTCAGGGGCAAAGACGCTGCCGCTGACGATGATACCGCTGGCAGAGATGAAGGTGATGCTGCCGGCAAAAACATATCTGGTTCCGCAGAAGACATGGCATCCACCCGGGGCAGGGAATCAGGGCGGAAGGACACCGGTCCGATTGGCGTTGGAGCCTGGGAGTCAGGCAATGGTCCCGGAGAGAACAGCAGAGAAGTGGGGGGATTTGGCGCCGGAGACGGAGCTGGCGTTGAAGATGACGCCAGCCGGGAAAGCGTTGGTGACGTGTCTCTGATCGATGAGAGAGGTGTTACTGTTGCCGGGAGGATCAGGCCGCCGGAAGGTTTCGAACGTTTGAAGCCGGAAAGCGGGTCGTTTGGCGAATTCCTGCAGAACCTGCCGCTGAAGCCCCACGGGACCAGAGTCAGGTATTATGACGGCAATGTGAAGCCGTGGGATGTCCATGCGGCTGTTATAGACCTGGATGTGGGGGAGAGGGATCTGCAGCAGTGCGCGGATGCCGTAATAAGGCTCAGGGCGGAGTACCTGTATTCAAAGGGGCTGTACGATCAGATACATTTCAACTTTACCAACGGTTTCAACGCCGAGTACAAAAAGTGGATGGAAGGATACAGGATCAGGGTCTCGGGGAACGATGCCCGTTGGGTGAAGCAGAAGGACAGGGACACCGGCTATGGCTGTTTCAGGGAATATCTTGACATGGTGTTTACATATGCAGGTACACTGTCCCTGTCAGAGGAAATGGAGAGGATAGATCTGCAGGAACTGAAGCCGGGCGATGTGTTCCTGAAAGGAGGAAGCCCCGGGCACTGCGTTATCGTGGTCGACATGGCCGTTGATCCCGAAAGAGGGGAGAAGGTATTTATCATAGCGCAGAGTTATATGCCCGCACAGGATATTCATATCCTGAAGAACCCTTCGAAGCGCGACGGCGACCCGTGGTATCCTCTGGATTTCGGGGATGAACTGGTAACTCCGGAATGGACGTTCACAGCGGACCAGGTGTACAGGTTCGCTGATGATAGCAATGCGTGACAAGAGCAGAGCAAATGGCAGAAGCCGACAATGAGACAGGGTAAATGACAGTAGGCTGCGGTAAGACAGGATGCATGGAAATGGCCGGCGATGAGACAGGACACTTTTAGAAAGCCTGATACCTGATAGCAGCAGAATATAAAGTAAAAGCATAAATAGGCAAGAGCAAAAAGCAGAAGCCCGGAAACGGCCGGTTCTGGTTAGCGTAAAGTTACTGTAGGGAATTCGGAGAGACAATTAAGAAGGACAATAGAAAAGAAGATGAAATCCTGTTAATATATAATCGCTCAAAAAAAAT
>JAAZKL010000382.1 GCA_012799845.1 Clostridiaceae bacterium | reverse complement strand
CTGCCTCCATTGCTGTTGCCAGTTCATCAGCTCTCCTGAAGGCACTGACAAACAACGGCACCAGTACGGGCACAAAGCTTTTCGCCCGCTGTACCAGGTTGCCCGTATCAAAATCCGCCCCTCTTGCGGCCTGGGCCTTCATTATCTTGTCAGTCTCCTCCAGCAGGGTGGGGATGAATCTCAGCGCAATGGACATCATCATGGCAAGCTCATGGGCAGGCAGGCCTATCCTCCTGAACGGCGACAGCAGCTTCTCAATGCCGTCGGTCAGAAGTATCGGCGTAGTGGTAAATGTCAGCAGCGATCCGCTAATTATGATCAGCACAAGCCGCATAGCCAGCTTGAGCGCCAGCACGAGGCCTTCCCAGGTTATATACTTAAATGGAACTGCCTGCGATATGGGAGTGCCGCGTGTCGTGAATATGTTTATCACCGCGGTGAATATGATAATGAACAGAATGGGCTTGAGCCCTCTCAGCGTGTATTTTACCGGAACGCCTGATATTATGACTGTCAGCAGCACGAACATAGCCATGGCCGTGAATGTCCAGAATGAGTTCACAAGAAATATCACTGCCATGAATACTATGGACAAAATGATCTTGGTTCTCGGGTCCGCCTTATGGATCACGGAATCGCCGGGGATATACTGGCCTATCGTAATATTGGTGTTGATCACGACTCATATCCCCCCTTCAGATGCTTCAGCAACTCGTCCCTTGCGGCGGGCACTGTATAGACCCTGTCGTTTATGCCAGGGAATATCGACTTCAGCTTCTTCATGAGATAAGCTACCTGCGGAGCTGAAAGGCCGATGCCTTCGAGCCTGTCGATGTCGGCAAACACTTCCTCGATCCTGCCGTCCATCTCTATAGTTCCGTCATTCATCACGATGACCCTGTCCACGAGCCTGGCAATGTCCTCCATGCTGTGGGACACAAGGATCACTGTGATACCCATCGTCTTATGGATACGGGTGATGAACCCGAAAATCTCATCCCTGCCCCTTGGGTCGAGACCGGCCGTCGGCTCGTCAAGTATAAGTATTGAGGGCTTCATAACGAGCACTCCGGCTATCGCGACTCTCCTCTTTTGGCCGCCCGACAACTCAAAAGGCGACTTCTCAAGGATGTCCTCACTCAACCCGACGACTTCCACAGCCTTCAGGATCTCTTCCCTGGCTTCCTCCTCGGTGATATTCCGCCTGCGCAGGCCAAAAGCAATATCTTTGTAAACGGTCTCCTCAAAAAGCTGATGCTCCGGATACTGGAACACGATTCCCACAAGCCGCCTCAATTCCTTCAGGTCCTTGCCGGTGGTATCCATATCGTTAATAAGCACCCGCCCCGCCGTAGGCTTGAGCAGCCCGTTAAAATGCTGTATCAGCGTCGACTTGCCAGAGCCCGTATGCCCTATGATACCGACAAACTCACCATCCTCTATCCTCAGGTTTATATCCCTGATGGCTGCCCTCTCAAACGGCGTCCCCGGCATATATGTATATGACAGATTTTCTGTAACTATCGACATTACCTATCTCCGGATCCATTCCTTATAGACTTTGTACTTATTATCCCTAATGCTTATTATTATAATAGCATCAGAAATAACTGCAAGCTTTTTCGGGGACAGTTCTCTTTTCGGGGGACAGTTCTTCGTTTTTTGGCTGGGGGACAGTCCTCAACTTTAGGGGACGGTTCTCCTGTTTTCGGGTTAGGGGACAGTCCTCAACTTTAGGGGACAGTCCTCCATTTTCGCCCGGCGGCAGCGGACCGGGACGGGACAAGACCGGCTGGCCCTTCAATTCATCAGCACATAATGGTATTATATGAAGGAAAAGATAAGAAAAGCTTTTTTGCGGCATCGGCATCGCCATCAACAACAAACCGGTGATGTCCGGATGAGCTTCTGCTGATCTTTTCATAAATTAGGCCGGAAGGATAAATATAAATGGATAATAACGAGCATTACTTTACGGAAAAACCCACATCCGAATTAAAGGAGCGCAACTTCACATACAAAATAAAAAATGAAGAACTGTCCCTCACATCCGTCAGCGGTGTTTTTGCGTTCGAGAGCAGGGTGGACAGAGCTTCTGAGTTGCTTATCAAGGCGTTCAGGCCGTCAGGAAGTTCTGTGCTGGACCTGGGATGCGGCTACGGCGCTGTCGGGTTGTTCATAAAGGCTTTGTACGGAGATCAGCAGGTCTGCCTTTCGGATATAAATGAAAGAGCGATCGAATACTCGATGCTCAATGCATCAAGCAACAAGCTGGATGTGAAGGTCGTGAAAAGTGACCTTTTCTCGGCTCTCAGCGGGATAAGCTTCGATGATATAGTGACGAATCCGCCCATCGCAGCCGGCAAAAAGCTGCTGACAAGCCTTATAGAACAGGCTTGCGAACATCTGAACCCCGGCGGCGCGCTGTGGATGGTCGCGTATCACAACAAGGGCGGAGCTTCATTGAAAAAAATCATGCAGGAACGTTTCACAAATGTCGAAGACGTGGAAAAAAGCGGCGGTATCAGGGTCTACAGATCGGTAAAGAGCATATAAATCAAGTCATCATTTTGATCGTTTCACAGAACCCGGGCTTGGTGCCTATAGAAACTATGTCCCGGGTCGTTCTGAAATCAGGCGTCGCCCGAGTCTGATCACAGCCCAAATCTATTCGCCGCCCAGGTATGCCTTAAGACGCTTAACCGCTTCATCGACAGTCAGGACATCTGTCGGAAAACCAAAGCCGGATTTATTCAGTTCATACATAAGCTCGGTGACCTGCGGCACATCAAGCCCCAGGCTCTTGATCCTCTCAACATCACTGAACACTTTTCCCGGAGTGCCAAGCATGACACACTTGCCCTCGTCTATGACGAGCACCCTGTCTGCCATGCCTGCCTCATCCATGTGATGGGTTATATGGACGATTGTTATCCCATCTTCAGAATTCAGCCTGCGCAGAATTCGCATTACTTCCTTCCGTCCGACAGGATCGAGCATAGCCGTTGCTTCGTCCAGAACGATGCATTTAGGCCTCATGGCAAGTATGCCGGCTATCGCGACCCTCTGCTTCTGGCCGCCGGACAACTGGTGCGGCGCATGCTTTTTGAACTCCGACATGCCGATCATTTCAAGGGCTTCATCCACCCTGGCCCTTATCTCCTTCGGCGGCACGCCAAGGTTCTCGGGACCAAAAGCCACATCTTCCTCCACAACAGTACCAACTATCTGGTTGTCCGGGTTCTGGAACACCATACCGGTGGAACTCCTGATTTCCCAGAGCATTTCTTCGTTGCTCGTATCGATTCCATTGACAACGACGGTCCCTGACGCCGGCAGGATCAAAGCATTCATCAGCTTTGCCAGCGTCGATTTGCCTGAGCCGTTCCTGCCCAGCACCGCAAGAAATTCCCCCTGCCTGACAGACAGGCTGACATCGTCAAGCGCCAACACGTCCTGCCTGTCTTCACTGTTTCCCCGGTAGACATAGCTTGCGTTTTTTATTTCGATAATGTTTCTGTCAACCGACAATGCCTGATCCACTCTCCCTAAAACAAAACAGGGATCGGCCTGTCTCCCGGCAAATCCCTGGCTCCGCTCATATAAGTCTCACTGCTGTTTCGTCAGTTCGAGTATGACGATCTCAGCTCCATCGCCTCTTCTGGGCCCGAGCTTGTATATCCTGGTGTAGCCGCCGTTTATGCCCTTGAATCTCGGTCCGATCTCATCAAAGAGCTTGTTGACGACATTGATATAATTGCCTTTCTCGTCCCTGACCCTGTATATCCACCTCATTGCCTTCCTTCTTGCGCTCAGTCTTGAAGGATTGTCGACAGTGACCATATCGGTCTTGACTTCTCTTTCGACGACCTCATACTTCCTGCCGTTCTTAGAGGTGACGGTCTTGGTGATCTTTCTGCCCTTGCTGTCCGTCTTAGCAGCACTTACTTTTATCTGTTTCGAGGTGAAATTCCCGTCTTCCTTTATTGCCATGGCTATAAGCTTCTCAGCAATAGCCTGTACTTCCTTTGCTCTGGCTTCGGTCGTTTCGATCTTGCCTTTCTGAAGCAATGCAGTAACGAGACTTTTCAGCATTGCCTTCCTCTGATCGGTAGTACGTCCAAGCTTTCTCTGTGTAGGCATTACTTTCTTACCTCCCTGAACTCCTATTTCATTCTTCACTCGGAGCAAGCGACAGGCCCAAAGCATTAAGCTTCTGAAGCACTTCTTCGAGTGACTTTCTTCCCAGATTTCTCACTTTCATCATGTCTTCTTCCGTCTTGTTGGTCAGATCCTCGACCGTGTTGATACCGGCCCTCTTCAGGCAGTTATACGACCTGACGGACAGATCCAGTTCCTCGATGGTCATCTCAAGAACTTTCTCTTTCTTGGTCTCCTCTTTTTCGACCATGATCTCCGTATGCTTAGCCTGATCTGAGAGGTCGATGAACAGGTTGAGATGCTCGCTCATTATCTTGGCGCCCAGGCTGATTGCCTCATCCGGCTTGATGCTTCCGTTGGTCCAGACTTCCAGAGTGAGCTTGTTATAATCCGTTATCTGACCTACACGCGTATTTTCCACCGTGTAGTTGACTCTTCTTACAGGCGTGTATATGGAATCGACAGGTATTATACCGATAGGCTGGCCCGGCTGCTTGTTCTTCTCAGCCGGAATATAGCCTCTGCTCTTGTTGATCACCATTTCCATATAGAACCTGCTGTCTCCGTTCAGTGTGCATATATGAAGATCAGGATTCAGGATCTCCACGTCGGAGTCAGCCTTTATGTCGCCTGCTGTGATGGGGCCCTCGCCCTCGGCGTCGATATATATTATCTTCGGCCCTTCACTGTGGAGCTTCAGTGAAAGATTCTTGACATTAAGTATTATCTCGGTAACGTCCTCGATAACACCAGGTACCGTCGAAAACTCATGAAGCACCCCGTCTATCTTGATCGATGTCACAGCAACTCCCGGCAAGGATGAAAGCAGTATACGTCTGAGAGAATTGCCAAGCGTTATGCCGTACCCTCTTTCAAGGGGTTCGACTACGAATTTCCCGTAAGTATTGTCTTCCGTGGACTCAACACATTCGATTTTCGGCTTTTCTATTTCTATCAACAAAAACCCTCCTTTGGCTTGCAATTTTAAATTTATGAGGGCAACTGATTCGTAATCCTTTTATCATATCCAGTACTCTGTTCTCAATACCCTGATGCATGTAATGCAGGAATAGTCAGTTGCTTTTCTGGCTTTCGGGGCACCGGACCACGATGCTCCTTCCGGCCGGTCAAACTGGTTTTTCCCCGATCTACAGGTATATATCTCAACAGTACCGGCAGATTACTTGGAGTACAACTCGACAATGAGATGTTCCCTGATCGGAAGATCGATCTCTTCCCTTGCCGGCAGTTTGACAACTTTACCGGTGAGATTCTCACTGTCAAATTCAAGCCATTCCGGGATCACCTTGCCGCCTGCGATATCGATGATGGATTTCACCTTGTCAGATTTCCTGAACCTTTCACGCACTGTAACAACATCGCCAGGAGACAGAAGCATCGAAGGTATGTTTGCCTTTTTGCCGTTCACCGCAAAATGACCATGCCTTACAAGCTGCCTTGCTTCAGGCCTGGATGTTGCAAGCCCGAGCCTGTAAACCACATTATCAAGCCTGCTTTCAAGTATCTGCAGCAGGTTCTCGCCTGTGATGCCCTTTCTCTTGACTGCCATTTCGAAATACTTCCTGAACTGGCTTTCAAGCACTCCGTAAAATCTTCTTGCCTTTTGCTTTTCACGCAACTGTACACCATACTCGGACATCTTTTTCCTCTGCTGTCCGTGCTGTCCGGGAGCATGCGCCCTTCTGGCGACAGAGCATTTATTGGTATAGCATCTTTCGCCCTTCAGAAAAAGCTTCTCGCCTTCCCTGCGGCAAAGTCTGCAAACTGATTCCGTATACCTTGCCATTTATATTTACACCTCCAAATCACACTCTTCTTCTCTTGGGCGGCCTGCATCCGTTATGCGGGATAGGCGTTTCGTCCTTGATCAGGCTGACATCGAGCCCTGCCGCCTGTATAGCCCTTATTGCGGCTTCCCTTCCGGAACCCGGGCCTTTGACGTATACCTCAACAGTTTTCAGGCCATGCTCCATTGCAGCTTTTGCCGCAGTCTCTGCTGCCATCTGAGCTGCAAACGGCGTACTCTTTCTTGAACCTCTGAAACCCAAACCACCGGCACTTGCCCATGAAATGGCATTCCCTGCAGTGTCGGTTATGGTAACTATGGTATTATTGAACGTTGAACGGATATGTGCCGCACCACGTTCAATATTTTTGCGCTCTCTTCTCTTCCTGGTAACTCTTCTCCCGGTAGCTTTAGCTGCCATGCGATAACCAACCTCCTATCCTGATTATTTCTTGCGCTGCACACCAACAGTCCTCTTGGGGCCTTTCCTTGTCCGTGCGTTGGTCTTGGTCCTCTGGCCCCTGACCGGCATACCGGTCCTGTGCCTTCTGCCCCTGTAGCAGCCGATCTCTATCAATCTCTTGATGTTCATGGCAACCTCTCTCCTGAGGTCGCCTTCCACCTTGTATTCCTTGTCTATCAATTCCCTGAGCCTGCTTATCTCATCGTCGGTCAGGTCTCTTACTCTCGTATCGGGGTTGATAGCGGTCTTTTCCAGGATCTCTTTCGCTTTGCTTCTGCCCAAGCCATAGATGTAAGTCAGTCCGATCTCTACCCGTTTTTCCCTGGGCAGGTCTACTCCGGCAATACGTGCCATCTTGTCAAACACCTCCAAATAATCTTACCGTGTAACAACCAGTCTCATCAAATCTTCCTGCAGGGTCACATACATTTTGGCACATATGTTCAGAATAATAATATACCTAATATATTGACCCGGTATATATGATCAACACCCGGATCATGTGCGTTTGAGGCGCACAAGCAGCCGCTTCCGGGATGGTCAATTCAATCCTGTACCAGGAAGGATAATTGATAATTGACTGCAAGCCAAGCTTGAATTATATCACACACCGTCCGATAAAACAAGCTTGAACGCACAAATTTCAATTATCAACCCTGTTTCTGTTTGTGCTTCGGATTCACACAAATAACCATTATTTTACCTTTTCTTCTTATTATCTTGCATTTTTCGCATATAGCTTTAACTGAAGGTTTTACTTTCATTTTCTGCACTCCCCATCTGGTTATAGTATTGCGTTATATTTCCCTGTCCGCCATCCCCTGCGGGATGATCAGGACGCATCTGCCCCGTTATTTGGCTCTCCAGGTGATCCTTCCGCGGGAAAGATCATACGGCGACAATTCCAGCGTCACCCTGTCCCCCGGCAGGATCCTTATGAAATTCATCCTGAGCTTGCCTGAAATATGGGCCAGCACCTTGTGCCCATTGTCAAGTTCCACTTGAAACATCGCATTCGGCAACGCTTCGACGATCCTTCCCTCAACTTCGATTACGTCTTCCTTCGACAAAACTCAAACCTCCTTTTCAACTGACAAAATCGACCAGAGCTTTCCTTACTTCAGCATTTGTGATTCTGTCTCCGCTCTTTAGCTTTTCTGCAAGTCCTTCCGCAGTTCTATCTGTTATGTTCAGATGCTTGATTTTCTTTTTCTTCGGTTTTTCCACTCTCCGAAGATCACCGTCGCATATTTCAACAAACAGATCATCAATCACCTTTACTACAACAAATGTCCTCCCGGCATCCCTGCCGGCGCGGGATACAACTATCTGACCCACAGCAGCATTCAAGTAACCTCACCCCTGAGTTTTGTCATGATAACTGGCTCGCCGCCGGTAACAGCTATGGTGTTTTCATAATGCGCGGACAGCTTGCCGTCAGCCGTTACCACTGTCCATTTATCACCGAGGATTCTTACGTTATATACACCCTGATTGATCATGGGTTCTATCGCCAGCGTCATGCCCGGCTCCAGTCTCGGTCCTCTCTCCCGGGTGACGTAGTTCGGTATCTGGGGCGCTTCCCACAACTCCTTGCCTATGCCGTGCCCCACATAATCCCGCACTACTGAAAACCCGTTACTTTCAGCGTATCGTTGTATGGCCCTGGAGATATCCACGATCCGGTTGCCTTTAACAGCGTTCTTCAGTCCTTCATAAAAGCACTGCTCTGTTACTTCTATCAGTCTGCGGGCGCTGTCCGATATGTTTCCCACCGGAAATGTCCTTGCCGCATCGGCGCAATAACCGTCAAAACTGGCACCCATATCGACACTAATAATATCTCCATCTTTTAACTCTCTTAAACCCGGTATCCCGTGTATGACCTCATCGTTGACCGACGTACAGATCGTACCGGGGAAATCCGGTCCGCCTTTTACAGGACACGGCACGCCCTTGAATAGGGGTACTGCTTTTTGCCGGATTATATAGTCCTCAGCTATCCTGTTGAGCTCCATTGTCGTAATGCCGGGTCTGACTGCTTCCTCAACAAGCTTGAGCGCGGTTGCTACTATTTCACATGCTCTTGCCATCTTTTCCAGTTCAGACTTCGACTTTATGGTTATCATTCCGTCAACCCCAGAACCTGATATATTTCCGCTGTCGTATCCGCTGCGCTGCCTTCTCCTCCGACCCTGACCAGCAGGCCCTTTCCCTCATAATAGCTGATAAGGGGCTCCGTCTGGTCATGATAAGTCTTAAGCCTGTTCTTTACTGTCTCTTCACTGTCGTCTTCCCTCTGGATCAGCTTTGCGCCGCATTTTTCGCATATGCCCCGGCGGGCCGTTTCACTGGTCCTTAAATGATATATCGCGGTACATTCCGGGCATACCCTTCTTCCTGTAAGCCGTTTTATTATGATATCATCGCCGGCTTCGATGTCGATGACCATATCCAGCTTCGTGCCAAGCTCCTCCAGCATCCTGTCCAGGGTTTCCGCCTGCCGGATCGTACGCGGGAAGCCATCCAGTATGAAACCGTTGATGCAATCCGGCTCCGCCAGCCTGTCTTTGACTATACCGACCGTGACCTCATCAGGAACGAGGGCTCCGCTGTCGATGTACTGTTTTGCCAGCTTCCCCAGCGGGGTCTCATTCTTTATGTTGCTTCTGAATATGTCACCGGTCGATATGTGCGGGATCTGCAGCTTCTTTGAGAGAATGACTGCCTGCGTCCCTTTTCCGGCACCCGGCGCTCCTAATATCACAAGTCTCATTATGCTTTGCACTCCGCTTTACTCCAAGAATCCTTTGTAATGCCTCATCAGCATCTGCGATTCGATCGCCTGGACAGTATCTATAGCAACTCCGACCAGGATCAGTACTGCCGTACCGCTGAACCATATCCCCGGGATTTTCGTGAGGTTGCCAAGTATGATCGGAGCTACGGTCACCAGTGCCAGGAACAAGCCTCCGAACCATGTCACCCTGTTCAGCACTTTCGCGATATAGTCTGATGTCGCTTTCCCAGGCCTGTATCCCGGTATGAAGCCTCCGTTCTTCTTAAGGTTGTTGGCGACCTCAACAGGGTTGAACTGGATCACCGAATAGAAGAACGTAAAGAATATGATCAGCAGTGCGTTTACTATTATATACAGCCAGCTTTGCTGGGGGTTCTTGAACATCCTCACGAACCAGTTGTCTGAATTCGCAAAGAACATCGTCACGATGGTCGAGGGCAGCATCACTATGGACATTGCGAATATGATCGGTATAACGCCTGCAAGGTTGACCTTTATCGTCAGGTGCGTGCTTTGCCCGCCATACATCTTCCTGCCTACGACCCGCTTCGCATACTGTATCGGTATCCTTCTTTCAGCCTGCTGTACCCAGACGACAGCTGCGATAACAGCCAGGTATATCGCCAGCACACCTACTATGGCAAGTATCCCGAGAATGCCGCTGCCGAAACTCCCCAGCTTGTAATAGGTAATCATGGCGCTTACTGCGTCAGGCCCCCTGGACACAATACCTGCAAATATGATCATCGATATTCCGTTGCCGATCCCGTGCTCTGTGATCTGCTCACCAAGCCACATCAGGAACGCCGTACCGGCTGCGAATGTGAATACTACCATAAGGAAACTCCAAACGCTTCCGCCGTCGATGACGCCGCCATGAGGACGCACGGTGAAATACAGGGCGGTTGCCTGTACAAGTCCCAATACGACAGCACCGTACCTGACATACTGCTGCAGGATCTTCTGACCCTCCTGTCCTTCCTTCTGGAGCTTTTCAAGGGCAGGTATCGCAATTGTCAGAAGCTGCATTATGATCGATGCATTGATATAGGGTGAAATGCCCATCGCAAATACCCCTGCTGTTCTGAACGCACCGCCGGATACGATGTCAAAAGCTCCTCCGAGCGAACCGAACATTTCGATCAGTCGTGAAAACGCTTCCGGGTCAAGTCCCGGGTTCGGTACATATGTGCCGAGCCTGAAGACTATCAGCATTGCTATGGTAAAAAAGATTTTCTTGCGAAGTTCCGGAATCTTCCATGCATTGCGTATGGTCTGGAACATTTCGCCCATTTATACCACCTCTTTCTTCCCTCCTGCAGCTTCTATCTTCTGGGAAGCTGTTTTGGTAAATCTGGCAGCCTGCACGGTAAGCTTCTTTGTGAGTTCTCCGTTTCCAAGTATCGCTACGCCGTCGTAAACCTTCCTGATCAGGCCCTTTTCCTTCAGAAGTTCTGCGTTCACAACTGTACCGTCTTCGAATATATTAAGTGCCGATACGTTTACCTCAGCGTAAACCTTTGCGAAATTCTTATTGTTGAATCCTCTCTTTGGTATCCTTCTGTAGAGAGGCATCTGGCCGCCTTCAAAGCCCGGCCTTACTCCACCGCCGGCGCGTGCATTCTGACCCTTATGTCCGCGTCCTGCTGTCTTTCCATTGCCTGATGCGTGTCCTCTTCCTTTTCTGTTGGGAAGCCTCTTTGCACCTTCTGCCGGTCGCAATTCATGTAGTTTCACCTTCTGCACCTCCCTCAAATTTCTTCTACGGATACCAGGTGTGATACCGTCTTGATCATCCCTCTGATCTGAGGGTTATCTTCATGTTCGACAAAATCTCTTATCTTTTTCAAACCAAGCGCTTCAACAGTAGCTTTCTGGTTTTTCCTGCACTTGCATGTGCTCTTTATCAATGTGATCTTCAGCTTTGCCACTGTAGTGTCCTCCTAACCCAATATTTCTTCCGGCTTTTTGCCGCGCAGGGCGGCAACTTCCTCAGCAGTTTTAAGTTGCCTGAGCGCCTCCATTGTTGCGTTTACCATGTTGATCGGATTGTTGGATCCCAATGACTTGGTCCTTATGTCACGGACTCCGGCCAGTTCGAGGACTGCTCTGACAGCTCCTCCTGCGATAACGCCTGTACCGGGGCCGGCCGGTTTGAGCAATACCTTGCCTGCTCCGTAATGTCCGATTACCTCGTGGGGTATAGTTGTTTCCGAGAGCGGGACCTTTATCAGGTTTTTCCTCGCATCGTCTATACCCTTCCTGATAGCTTCAGGTATTTCCGCTGCTTTCCCCAATCCAGCGCCCACATTGCCGTTTTCATCCCCGACTACTACAAGCGCACTGAAACGGAAGTTTCTTCCGCCTTTGACAACCTTGGCAACACGGCCTATTTTAACGACCTTTTCCTTAAGATCCAATGTTCCAGCATCGATACGCTGCAATTCTCATCCCTCCTCATTCAAACCTGGTTACTGTCGGTGCAGCCCGCCTAAAATTCGAGCCCGCCTTCTCTTGCTCCTTCTGCAAGCTCTCTGACTCTTCCATGGTACAGATAGCCGCCTCTGTCGAATACAACCTTCGTTATGCCCTTTTCAAGTGCTTTCCGGGCCAGCAGCTTACCAACTTCCCTGGCAGCTTCCTTGTTGCTGCCGGAGTTCAGCTTACCCTTCAGTGCTTCGTCCACAGTAGAGGCTGATACGAGCGTTGATCCGGTTGTATCATCGATGATCTGTGCATATATATGCTTTAAGCTTCTGAAAACATTGAGCCTTGGACGCTCAGGAGTACCGGATATCCTCTTGCGTACTCTTTCATGTTTTCTTTGCCTGATTTCATTTTTTCCAACCTTTAATATCATTTCTTCTCAACTCCCTCCTATTTAGGCTTTGGCACCGGTCTTGCCAGCTTTGCGCCTGATCACTTCGTTCTCATACTTGATACCCTTGCCGAGATAGACTTCAGGTACTCTCTTCGCTCTGATCTTGGCGGCAAATTCGCCTACAGCCTGTTTGTCGCAGCCCCTGACGATTATTTTGTTCGGAGCCGGTACCTCTACGGTGATGCCTTCAGGCTCTTCCATTTCGACCGGGTGCGAGTAGCCAATGTTGAGTACCAGTTTCTTTCCCTGCTTCTGAGCCCTGTAACCGACACCATTGATCTCAAGTGCCTTCTCAAAACCCTTCGTGACACCTTCCACCATGTTGT
>JAAZKL010000381.1 GCA_012799845.1 Clostridiaceae bacterium | reverse complement strand
TCGCTGGCTGCCAGTTCGACGACGTCGGGATCCTCGAACCGTGCTTCCATGATTATCACGCCGTCACAGTTGCGGTAAGCAGAATGATTGAAAAAGCTCATTTTAGAGTTGCCGACACGGTCGCTGATGAACATTATGTCATATCCGAGGTCCGTTGCCGTGTTGCGTATGCTGTCGAGAACATTTGCGAAGTATTCATGGTTAATCTGGTCTGCAAATAATACGCCTATAAGGTAAGATCGTTTAGTCTTAAGAGAACGCGCGGCCGCGTTCGGGCGATACCCTAAATCACGCGCCACCTGTCTGATGCGTTCGGCCGTGGCCGGGTTCACATCCGGCTGTCCGTTCATCGCTTTCGACACTGTAGAAACTGATAAACCGCATATCTGCGATATCTGCTTGAGTGTCACCAAGGTAAGCCTCCTTGAGCGAAATCGTTTTCGTAATATAATAATAAAACTTTTTACAAGTGATTGTCAACATCGAATTATGCTGCGAATATTACAGTATTTGCCTGTATCGAAACGTTTTCGAAAGAATATAGCTTTATTTTGCTTTTTACGATATAATTTTTACTGGAAAATAAATGAGCCGGCTGATCTGCAGGTGATCAGAAGCGCCTGATGCGATACGGAAAACCGAAACCGATTCGAATCAGGGGCAGAATCAGATCCTATCCCCGGCAAAATCAGGAGGAATACACCATGAAAGCCAGCATAACCACCGCGACTTACTCTCTTTTACTCATCCTTTTGTTCGCTGTCCTTGCAGGCTGCAGCAGTGCAGGCAGGAAAATAAGCGGCAATGTGGCAACAGCGGATGTAACACCGCAGGCGAACGGTGCGGCAGCAGTATCAGCCGGCACTGATACCGGGCCCGAAAATGGTCCGGGCAGTACATCTGCCAGTGAAAATGTCGGGAACGCCTCGGCTGTGACGGGATCATCGGGGCAACCAGGATCAGCCGGAACAGGAGATACATCCGGTAGCACAGCAGGCAGCAACATGGGCGGGGACGCTTCTTCAGAAACCGGCACCGGCATCATGGATGGGGACATTTCTTCACCAGGCAGCGGTACGGGCAACGATAATCAATCTGCTTCAGGCAGCAGCGCTAACGGAAGCATTCCGCACGTGAACTCTGCTGACAATGACAGGATCCGTTCTCTCACCTCCCTCGAAGCGGCTGCACTAATGGGCAACGGGATCAACCTCGGCAATACGATGGAGGCATATGGACGAAAAAGCCTTGGTATCACAGCCAGGGTCACCGCATATGAAACTTTCTGGAGACAGCCGGTCACCACGCGGGAAATGATAAGAAGCATGAAGGCTGCCGGTTTTGATACGCTGAGGATACCTGTAGCATGGACGAATGCCATGAACTTCGAATATGGCGACTACACGATCGGCAAGAACTATCTCAGGCGTGTCGGCGAGATCATTGGTTACGCTCTTGAGGAAGACATGTTCGTCATCGTCAACGACCACTGGGACGGCGGCTGGTGGGGCATGTTCGGATCGGCCTCGCAGGAGACGCGGGACAAAGCCATGGAAATGTACATATCCATGTGGAGGCAGATCGCCGAGGAATTTAAGGACTATCCGCACCGCCTGGTTTTCGAGTCCGCAAATGAGGAACTTGGCGACAGGCTGAACGATAAAGATATCGCAAAGGATTCCGGCACGCTTTCCACAGATGAATGCTACAAAATGGCGAATAAAATCAACCAGGTTTTCGTCGATACGGTCAGGAGCACCGGCGGCAATAATACCGACCGCTTCCTGCTGATCGCCGGATACAACACCGATATCGTCAGAACCTGTGACGACCGGTTTGTAATGCCCACAGATACAGCGAAAGACAAGCTCCTGATCTCGGTCCATTACTATACGCCGTGGGGATACTGCGGCACCACAAGCCTTTCAAAATGGGGATCTGAAAAAGATTATGCCGAACAGAACGATCTCCTTGCCAAAATGAAGAAGTTCACTGATATGGGGTACGGCGTCGTCATAGGCGAATACGCTGTCTCCCTTAACAGCGACGGTTCCGTGAAAAACAATACCGCCGACTTTTTCAATAATTTCCTCGACAACTGCGATCTGTACGGTTACGCCCCGATGCTCTGGGATTGCAGCAACCTCTTCAACAGAAGAAAAGGCAGCTTCATAGATGATAATATTGCAAAGATTTTTGAAGAGCGCAGCCTGGCAGCCCGTGCAAATATGTCGGAAGAAGAAATAGCGGCAGCCGCCGGAGCAGCGATCGAAAAAGCGTATGCGGCAGCCAGGGAAAGCAGTTCCTCTACGGCCGCGGATGCCAGTAAGGCCACGGCCTGGATCATGTTCTTCAGTTCCGATTACGGTGTAACATACAGCGTAGGTGACAAATATGACCCCGGCTCCAGTACGGACGGCATTACTGCAACAGATATCCAAATCACAGGTGAAGGCATCTATACCGTAAGCCTCGACTTTACACGCACAGGCGCAGGCTATGCAAAAAGTTTCGCCTTTACGGCCCTTGGCATCTCCAACGGAGAGACCCTTTTCCCGGGTTATGTCATAATACCCATCGAGGTGCAGATCAACGGCCAGCCGTGCAGTTTTGCCGGTAAACCCTATACGACATCCGACGATGGCATATGTACCCGTGTCAATTTATACAACGAATGGGTCCCGAAAGTCCCAGACGGCATACGAACCGTCGACGGCAGTCCCCTGGGCGCATCAGCCACGTTGCTCGATCCCAAAGATTACCCCGAGATAAGGACCATGTCCGTCACGTTCAGATTCGTCCAGCGCAGCAGCCTGCCCTACTGAACCACGATCCATGCATGGTCTGCAATTTATAATAGCAGTATAATATATAAAACCCTTGAGGATATTTATTCTTCAAGGGTTTTGCTATGATCAGGGCATTCCTTCATGGATCCCGCTATAGTCAGACCGGTCCTGCAGGTGTTGGGCAGAGTGATCATTCAGTACTGCCGGGATCCTGGCAAATATCAGTCTGACAGCAGCTATAACAGTCTTATAGCAGCTATAACAGTCTGATGGCGGTTAGCAAAGCAATATTTATCTTTCAGCCGGATTCTCACATACGCCGACAAACAGCAGGCTGCCGTCAGGAGCGGTGATATAATATATAAATGGCCGGTTAAGGATCATTTCTGCGCGGCCTTCCGGGAGCGCAGCTCCTGCATAGGCGATCTGGGTAAATGCAGACGCTTCAACGCCGTCTTCATCAATTGCTATATGGGTTTGCTGGAGCACGTCAGTTATGAATGCCATGTGGTCTGTTATTCCGCTGAAGTCTGCGTCAGGCAGGAAAGCAGAGCTTACCCCAAGGCTTTTGAGGACATCTGTCAATGCAAGTTTCGAACCGAAACTGAACTTGGGTATTTTCCATACTACTTCCCCATAGAATGATTCTCCTCCTTCGAAGGTCTCTTTCATCCGTTCGGGAGACGCAAGCAAATCGTATGGAGAAACGCCTTCGTCAGGCAGTATGAATACCATACGGCCTGCATTTTTCAGCGTCAGGCCGGACCTGGTGAAACTTTCGCCTCTGCTGAATCCGGTCGTGGGATTGGTTTTATTCATAAAATCAACTTTTATCTCTTTGCCATTTGAGAGATAAAACGTATCTTCAGCAGTTTTGCTCCTGTTAAAACGGTCGATCCATTGGTCGTAAAAATAAACCGTGTTCAGTATCGACAGTATCTGTTCAGGATAAATTTCGATTGCCGGCGAAAGCGTTCCGTTGGTGTTGGCTGATACCCACTCGGCCATAGCCTTTCCCGTTTTGTTTTCAGAGAAATCGACACTATGGCAGCTTGCATAGAAATTCGCAGCCGCACTCTTTACAAAACTATCTTTAAACGAAACCGGTTCGCCGTTCATATCATTATCCATCCAAATAGAGTTCGCGATTTTAAGCTTTCCGATTTCATTATCTCTGTAAACCCTTCTGTAGAGATTACCGCACTGCTCTTCAAGCACCCGGGGTTCAGAAACACCCAGCAAAGCGAGCAACTGAGCTCTCGTATCGCCGCCGGCACCTGAGGCTGCGACAGACAGGGCATAGTATAATGACAGCGGCGAATAGTTGATATTTATGCCCTTATCCGTAAGTACAAGGGATCCCGTATTGTACGAAAACTCCTCAAGGGTCGTTAAAAAGCTGTCATCAACAGGGTTCTGCTCACTGATGTCCATCCCTGCATCATGGTCGTCAAATGCATAAGCTTTCGGATAAATAACATCCCGCACAAGTCCTGAATCCCGATTTCCGGTCCCGGTAATCAACACTGCGATAATTACGCTCAGCAGCAGTAATACGCAAGCTGCAGCAACCACATATTTCTGCCGTTTATTGCTTTTCTTTATGTAGTTTGCATCTTTTCCTTCGTTTACGAACTTTCCAGGACTATCACCGACAGCATCAAATTCTTTCTTTTCATTCATTGTTGGTTTCCTCCTTAACCGTTGGACAGTCATATATAAAGACGAAAGTAAAAAAGCAAATGTTCGCTGTTAGCTTTTGAAAAAACCATATTATTGCATGCTTAGTGCAATCTGAGGGTCAGTTTTTTCAGGAAGAGGGACAGTTCTGCACATATAAGCTTAGGGGACAGTTCTCAATTTTCAGTATACGGTCTGTACCGGGGACAGTTCATAGAAAACAGAACTGTCCCCAGGTTGACGGGTTGATGCATATCGCCCACGATGGTCAGCACGCCCGAGCCGCATACCATATCGAGGATCTTCGGATTGACAGGCATACATGCTCTGCATTCCTGTATAGCCCTGCACATGAGCGATATGGTTTATCACGAAAACGCAAATACATCCAATGAAAATGTGGAATGAAAAACCATGCAAGAACAAGGAAACTCATTCAATTATGTGGTAAAATAAGGCAGGAGGGATTTGTATGAGCAAATATGGAATAGTACTGACGACATTTGAGAGCGAAGAGCAGGCAAGGCCTGTGATAGATGAGATCCTCAGGAGCAAACTGGCGGCATGCATACAGGAGATCGGGATAAAAAGCCACTATGCATGGAAGGGTGAGCTGTGCCATGACGATGAGATACTGGTGCTGCTTAAGACCAGGAAGGAATTGTATCCCGAACTGGAGAAAAAGCTTCTGGAATTCCATCCATATGAGACGCCGGAGATCCTGTTTATAGATGTGGAGAACGGAAGCGCGGCGTATTTGTCATGGATAGATGAGCAAACACGCAGGGATCGACCGGCGGAAGAATAAAGCGTCTGGCTAAGGCAACCGATCAACATATCACCGGTACCTTCAAGTGTTTTTTCATGGATGACATTCCCCGGTCATTCATATTTCACATGATTACGGGTCCCCATTGTCCGTCTTATTATTGAACAGTTCCGGGTGCTCTTTCTTAAATTTTTCCCATTGCCTGAGCTGTTGCTGAACCTTGTCATAGTTGTCAAACGGCCCGTATTTCGGCACTGTTGTGAAAGCTACATATCCCAGCACGCACAATATCAGGAATACGGCCACGATCCCGATGACGGTCCTTCTAAACCTGTCGTCTTGATTTTCTTTGCTGTCGATATATTCATAAATAAAGGAGAGGACAAACAGGCTCAGAAAGAAAATACCGGCTCCCAGCAGGCACAAGCGGTAATAAAAACTCGAATTTATTAAAAATGCCGGGATAGCTACAGGCGATCCTACCACCAATATGACAAACATAGTGCCAGGGCTCCAGTTTCTTCTGTATGCCTTACCTGCTAAAGTAACTACCCGGTCCGGAAGGAGAACGCCGTGGATAAAGATGGCCAGTCTCAGTATGAGCAAGAGAACACTGGCTACCATACTGATGATGTCGAATTCCCTGTAGGACACGTTATAGGATATAAAAAACAAGCTGGCGCTGCGCAAATGCAAAATTTTATCGATCAGGGTCCGGTTGGTTTTAACTGCTCCCTGGCCATCAGCAACAGTCTCTTTTCCAACTGATTATATTTTAACGGGTCCGGCAGCTTTTCGTAATGCCCGTTTGGCAGCATCATCATGGAACAGGGCATAATTGAGTACGAGACAGGTGATTGTTTCACCTGCCGACCTCTCACACCACCGCACGTACCGTTCAGTATATAGCGGTTCAACAGGAATCAGTGTACTGGTAAGCACCTTTCGGTAATTGCCGGAAACCCTTGTTACTTAAGAAGCTCATCAGGTAAGGCTGCAGAAAGGATGGGACTGTTAGCGATTCTCCAGTAGCCTTTTCTGGTGTTTGCATATACCCATACTTTGTAGTTATCGATCAGTTGAATCAGATCGTTTCATGTTATTCACATTCTAAATCCCTGGCTTGTGTCAGTGCTATTTTAATAATTTATCAATATAATAATGCTGATAGCATCTGAGCTTGCCGCCAAAATTGTAATCGTGGGAATTGATGCCATTATTTAACTCGGCAAATTGATTCATGTAGTCCCCACATTGATATGTGCTCCTTTTATATTGTTTTCATAATAATCCATCATTTTTTCCGTTTGAGTTCCATATCCTAAATGCCCTGCCACCGCATTTTCGGCAACCACCATCGCTTTACCGTTCATCATGCAGTAACAACAAATATGTTCCTCATCCGCGCCAAGATTGCTTCCGGCAGTGACAGGAAACAGCCCCATGTCGATCCAGGTTTCTCTGGTAAAAAGGATCATACCGATACTGTATCTATTGGGACAAATCGAATACTGCAGCGGGTGTCTTTCCAATACATTCGACAGAGAATCGATATCCTTCAATATGCCATTCTCATCGCCCCACATAAACATTGCTGCATGATAGTTTTGTGCTATGTCATAATGATGAGTCAAACCGTCAGTATATTTCAGCTTCCCGAAACGTGCCTCCCATTCTGCTTCAAGATGAAGTTTTTCCAATACCCTTACATATCCATAAGTATTAACCGGGATGAGCGGAGAT
>JAAZKL010000380.1 GCA_012799845.1 Clostridiaceae bacterium | reverse complement strand
TTGAATCTCAGCTCTTCATCAAATGTGCGTTCAATGATATCATTGAGATTACGTCTCATTTCGATGTATTCGGCCATGACGAATTCTTCCTTTGCAAGCAGCTCTTCCATGCCGTTTATCCAATCCGTGAGTTGTTCCTTAACGGTAAATCCATTCTCCGGCAGCTTCCTTTTCAGGTGCGCTATCACCAGCTTTACTGCTTTGCGCTTCACATCATTATCCGTCTGAACTTTTTTTACTTTTTTCTTTTCGCTGGCATCTGTCTGTTTTAAATCTTTTCCCTGCTCTTTTAACGCCATTTCATCACTCCCCTATTGCGTAATTGAACTATACCCTCCACTGACCACAAAATAATGACGGTGAGCAAAGCTGACACTAACAATTATATAATAATATGGTTATAATTGCAAACTTTATACCTGCCGGCACAGGCCGTCAACGGCATTGTCAGGTTCTTTCCAGCCTGACCCTGCTGCCGCTGCCTTCGAATGTCGGGGGCGTCACGACCAGGCAGCGCCCGATCCTTTGCCTCAGTTCCGGTACATGGCTTATTATCCCGATCACCCTGTCATCGGAGCACAATCTTTCAAGAGAATCCATGACAAGGTCGAGAAGCTTCTGGTCGAGAGTGCCGAATCCCTCATCCAGGAAGAAGAATTCCAGCGGGCTCTGACCCTTCAACTGTATCTGCTCCGACAGCGCAAGAGCCAGCGACAGCGATGTCAGGAACGTCTCGCCTCCGGAAAGCGTCGAGACCGCCCTGTGAATACCGCCGTTCGCATTGTCCCTGACGATGAAACCCGATTCGGCATCCAGCTCCAGCGTGTATCTGTGCCTGGTCATAACATCCAGAAGCGTCGATGCCTTGGCAGCAACGTAACGGAGCCTTTCTTCCGCTATATAGTCGATAAAGCTGTTGTCCCTCCCGTGAGTTGCCCTAAGCAGCCTCTGTATCTGGTCGTAGAGGCCGTACTTGTGGGAGATGTCTGCCAAAGCCTTTTGGAGTTCCTTCCATTTTGCATTCTTTCTTCTGATATTGTCATAACTGCTTTTTGCCACCTCACAGTCGGAAATGCTCCTGTTTGAGCGCTCCAACAACTCGTTGTACGACTGTTCGGTCCTGTTCCACTCTTCTTCAGTGATGCTGCGGGATCCCAGCTTGTTTTCAAGCAGCCTCCTGTGGGCCTTGAGATTGGCGGACTCCTGATCATATGACTCGATCTCCGCCCTGATGGCCTTTTGTTGATCCTTCGGAAGCATGCAGCTTTCCGCCTCGTCCGGGCTGCTGAAACCGTTGTGCGCCAGCGCCTTGTCCAGCTTTTCCCTGTCGCCCGCAAGGCTTTCCATATACAGGCTTACGCTGCTGTCGAGCCTGGATTTGCTTACATTGAGTTCATTATACTGCTTCTCAAGCTGCCCGATCCGGAGCGAAAATTGCTTGTCTGCCTGTGCAAGTCTGTCCAGTTCATTGTCTGTCTGCCGTATCCCCTCTTCAATGTCCACTCCCCGTGTTAGCTCATGCAGCCTTTTTTCTTTCTCCTGTTTCTGCGACAAAAGGCCTGATATATCGGCTTCCAGCCTTATCTTGCCGGCATTTAGCCTGCTTCGCTCATCATTCAGGTCATTGATGCGGGCTTTAGCTTCTTCTGCCGTCCTCCTGGCTTTTCTGATCTCTGCTTCTGCCTGTTCCAGCTTCCGGTCATTTTCAGCCAGCCTGGCAAGCTCAGCCGCAGCGCTTGTGAGCGCTGAACCTTCAAGATGTTCTGCCAACTCCCGGCGGACGCCCAGGAGGTTATCTGATACCCGCTTCATTTCAGCCTCAAGCTGTGCAAGGTTTTTCCTGTTCATCCTGAGTTCGGTCCGGATGCTGTTCTCCTCTATCCTCAGTTTTGCCATCGTTTCTTTCTGTTTATCAGATTTTTCCCTGAGATCAGCGAGCGCTGCTTCCCATTCCTCAATTTCTTTCAGCCTGCCTTTGATCCTGGAATCCGCCTTTTCGATCCGCAGGCGGATCTGTTCGGTCTCCAGCGCTTTCCACTCGTCAGGCAGCTTCTGCTTTTCATCTTCAAAATCCCTGCTCTTCTGCCCGTGATCTTTTATGGCCTGATCCAGTTGCCCGGAAACCGTCCTGAAGCTTTCCGCCGCAACCAGTGCGTTCTTTTCGGCCTCCTTCAGTGCAGCCTCAGCCTCCTTAATCTCATTCTGCGCCGCTTCGAGCTTCCTCTCGAGTGCAGAGGTATCTTCGGGTCCGCTGTGTACCGCTGGCGCAGGGTGGTCCGGTGAACCGCAGACCGGGCACGGCTCACCTTCTTTCAGCTTTTTTGACAGCAAATACGCAGTGTTCCTTTCAAGCTCCAGCCGGCACTCATCCAGCTTCCCGCGGCAGATTTCATAAAGCTTTTCGGCATCCGCCCTGGTTTTCTCCAACTCTTCTGCCCTTATTTTCCGTTCATCGAATATGGACTTCAGTTCCCCAACTTTGTTCCGGGCAAGCTTTTCTTCATTCTCCCGCAGCTTAAGTACCTGGTATACGCTCTGTGCCCTGTGCAGTTTTTCGAGCGATTTCATTACGGAATCCCTGTCGTCTTTTTTTCCGGATTCATACTGTTTTATGGAGTCCGACAGTTCGTCCTGAAGTTTCTGGCATTCAGCGATCTTTTCCGTTAAGTCCGCAAGCCTCTTTTCAAGCTCATCGATCGTATTCTCTGAAGCGCTCTTCCTTTCCGCAAGCTGATCCATGCTTTTATCCAACGATGCCGCATCTTTTTCGAGCACTGCGCACAGTTGGATCTTTTGCCTGTATTCCGGGTCGATCCTGAGCTGTTCCGACTCTTTAGTGAGTGCTTTCAGTCTCTGTTCCAGACCTTCGAGTTTCCCGTTTTCCTGCCCGATCTCCACCGTTTTGGCTCCTATCGCGCTTTCCGCCTCATCCGCGGATTTCTGAAGCTCATTTATCCTTTCAGCCAGTGTCTTCACTTCAGCCCTGATGCCCAATGCATCCTGCAGCCTGGTCCTTTGCTCCACCAGCTTCTGCTGGCTTGCAGCCGCTTCACGCTTTACCTGCTCATACTCCGATTTCGTCTGTTCAAGCTGTTCGCTGACACCCGGCAAAACTGCCATTATGCCCTCCAACTGCTTTTGGGCTTCATTGAGTTTCGCCTCCATATCCCTGTTCCTGCTGATCATATCCGCAAGGCTTTCAGCCCTGACCGCCCTGTCCAGAAGGATCCTTTTCTGTGATATAGCCGCTTCGGCCTGCCTGTGGGCATCTTCTTTCCTGTTGAGATCTGCAAGATCGCTTACAAGGCCCCAGATCTCTTTGGATTCGTTATATACCTTTTCCAGGCGCTCAAGTTCCTTCTGCGTTTTTTTCTTTTCCTCCAGGGCGGCTTCCATGGCGGCCTTTGCCGCCTCCAGGGCTTCATCGGAAGCATCGGCGTATCCCATGAGTTCGCCGGTCAGCATATCGATCCGGCTCTTCAAAGAAGACAGCTTCCGAACTATCCTGTCATTGAGCAGCTTCCCGTATTCCTCGAGGTAGAAGAGCCTTTCAAGCATTGCCCTCCTCTCGGCATTTTTCAGCATCAGGAATTCGTGGAAGCTGTTCTGGGGAAGCACTACAGCACGCGTGAAATCCTCGTTGGTCAGTCCAAGCAGTTCCCTGACATAATTGGATACTTCGGTGGCTTTGTCTGCCAGCGGGATATCACCGGCATCGGTCACCTCAATCAGGCGTGTTATTTTGGGCTCGCATGAACTGGGCGAATTCTTCTTTCTCCGGTACGTCCTCTCCACTCTGTAGGTCTTCCTTTTACCGTGACTGCTCAGTTCAAAGGTAAAAGACACCCGGGCGGCAGTGCATCTGGAATTGATGATCCCCTGGGTGCCGTTTTCCGCCCTTTTCACCCTGCCGTACAGCGCAAATGTTATGGCATCGAGAATGGTGGATTTGCCGCTCCCGGTCGGCCCGAATATCCCGAACAGCCCTGTCTCCCCCAGCGCCTCAAAATCTATGACCTGGACATCGGTAAAGCTCTGGAGCCCTTCGATTTCAAGGATCTTAGGCCTCATCGGGATCCACCTCCCCCTCGTACTTGTCCGATCCATCAGGCCCTTTCGCTATACCTGGATCGCCGGCATTTTCGACTGTCCCTGTTTTTGCGTCATTGTCTCTGGTTTTGTCTTTGGCATTATCTGCATCATCCCGCTCACTGTCATCATTCAGGAGTTCCAGGAACGCTTCCATCAGTTCATCGGGTATGTCCACGCCCATCCTGTATTTATAATAGTCCCTGAACAACTCATCCGTCTTCCTGCCTTCCCTGCTTTCGGGGCTCATCACCTCAGCCTCTTCGCTCCTTATCCTCGGCCGGATGTTTATGATGCCTGGATGCAGGTTTCTGATGGTCCTGTGCTCGTCTGCCGTAAGTACCCGTTCGGTGAGTATCTCAAGGTCGATCCACGCATTAGGGTCCCTTCCCTCCTCACACCATTCCAGGGCCTGCTGGATGCCCTTATCCGCATACCACTTTTTCAACGGCTTCCCGCAATCGAGGTAGACCGGCCTTACTTCCGCCTTCTCACCCGGCAGCGCATCAACCAGGTATACCGCCTTGCTGTAGCCCGCCTCCGAGAAGCTGTATGCCAGCGGAGAACCGGCATAAAACGCCGGACAGGCAGCGCTCCGTATCTGCTGGGGGCGGTGGAGGTGCCCAAGTGCCGCATAATGCGTTTTTTCTGGCAGGACAGCAGGGTCCACCGTCATCGCTCCTCCAACCTGTAAAGTCCTTTCCGAATCGGATGTGCTGCCGCCCAACAGGAATAAGTGGGCGGTTATCAGATTAACGGTGTCGTTCCGGAATTTTTCAGAAAGCGCGTCAAATATGCTGCCGACCTTCTCCGAATAGGCATTTTGAAGCTCAGCTTCATCAGCTTTTTCTGAAAGTAATTCCTCCAGCCTGGATTCGGAAGGAAACGGCATGGTGATGATGACGGCATTCTGCTCACAGCGTGTCAGGCTGAGTTCCAGCCATCCGGGTCCTGAATCGGCGATACTTATGCCTTCTGCGCTTACTTCATATTCAGCGGCGTCGCTGCCGGGATAACCGAGCAGTATTATTCCGTTTTTATACGCCAAGGGGCTTGCTGCACAAAGCCTGTCGGGATTGTCATGATTGCCTGCGATAACGATCACGGCCCTCCCGGCTTTCCCGCCCAGCCTGTCCATCGCCTCGAAGAACAACTCCTCTGCGGCGGCTGAAGGGTTGTACGTATCATATACGTCCCCTGCGATCAAAACAAGATCCACATCCTCTTCATCGGCGATCTTTACAAGGCAGTCGATGAATTCACGCTGTTCACCGAGCCTGCTGATATGCTCGAGGCTCCTGCCCAGGTGCCAGTCGGATGTGTGCAGTATGCGCATCAGGTATTTCCTCCTATGAAAAACTACAGTAAATCAGACCTATGGCTTACAGAAAATCAGACCCGTATCTTACTGTAAATCGGACCCATATATAGATTATACCATTGGGCATTTCCACGGACAAACGTATCTTTTGGCACTGCCGCGAGGTTAGCTTTTGGAAATACCGAACCATAAACTTTACGCGCAATTGGACCATAAACTTACCGGGCCGCTGCATCGGCCGTCCGACGACCTCTTTGACCGGCAGGAAAAAGCCCCACAGCATCATCATGTACTGTGGGGCCTGTATATCTTGCTCAGCCTGCCTCTTACTTCAGCACTCTTCTGGCAGTCATATAACTCTTTGAGTAAAACCCGCTGCTTATGTCGGTGATCACGACCCCTCCATAGTACGAGGAACTATGTATCATTTTGCCGCTCCCTATATAGATACCGACATGGTTTATACGGTTGTTTCCTCCGTCCGTATCGAAGAACACCAGGTCTCCAGGCTTCAGATCTTTTCTTTTTACATATGAACCATTCTTCGCCTGTGCCCTGGAGTTTCTGCTCAGGGCAATGTCGAAATGGTTATATACATATTTGACAAAACCCGAGCAATCAAAGCCTTTTGGTGTGGACCCTCCCCACACATACTTAACGCCCATGAACTTCCTGGCATAGCTGATAATGTTCTCAGCCGACCGTGATGCACTCCTGGATGCATTTGCAGATGTTTTTCCGGAATCATCCTCAGATGTGCTTTCCAATGCACTTTCGGCCGTACTTGCTAATGTATCGGCTGTTTCCGCATCCGCCTGCTTCGCATCTCTTCCCATCAGGCTATCCAGCTTGCCTTTTGTCTGTTTGCCTGCGATTCCATCCTGCATGAGGCCGTACTTTTTCTGCAGTTTCAAAACAGCTGCCCTGGTGATGCTCCCGTAATACCCTGTCGGCTTGACCGTCATGAATCCCAGTTCGTAAAGATCCTGCTGCAGGGCATACACTTCATCGCCTCTCATGCCTTTTTTCAATGTTACATTGGAATATGCAAAGGCCATTTCTGCAGATAGAATGACAGCCAGCATAAACGCAAGCAGCGATGCCAGATGCTTTTTCCTACGTGACATTATGTATCCTCCTCTTTTCTATTAGCCTGCGAGGTTAGCTGACGGGTTAGGTAAAAGAGTACACCCTGCCACAAAAAATGGCTTCACCCCAAAATGTGTCTCCCCCGCTCCCATGAGGGATTCGGCACCATTAAGTTTACCATAATAATGGCATTATGGAAACCAATAATAATTTACAAATAAGAGGAGGTTATGTCGACCGCTCTACGCTCCGCTTTGCGTCCCTGTCTTTTTGTCGGATTTCTTCTGCCCGTTCCGGACTATCGCCTGTTGTATTATGCTGATCAGTCTTTCGCAGGCCAGCTTATTGCAATAGCTTGATATTGCAAGCCTCAACGCCATATCCGGCAGAGCTTCCATGTCCCATTCCGTATCAAGCTTTGCAGCGGTATCTTCAAGCGACTTGTCGAGCATTTCTGTAAAATTCGTATAGAACGCTTCGTGATTCCTGCCTTTTTGCACGTACTTCAGCAGAAAACCCGTATCCTTCACTGACAGGACCTGTTTGAGCAGGCATATTTCCGTAAGGCCTGCCAGATGCTCACGGTAATACCTTTTGCCGTCAGCCCTTGGCAGCAGGCCGTCCTTGATGTAATTGTTGACCATGGCCGAGGTGAGCTGCCCGCCTTCCTCAAAATTGATCAACTGCCTGTACATGTATGACAGGACCTGGTCCTTGTAAAGACCTATGTCAGGGAACTCGCTCCATTTCACAGGGCGCTCCGTGGCGAGCTTTTGCTTCAGTTGCCCCAGTTTTTCCTTTACTTCATCGATATTGATCTGATCGGCATTGTTTTGATCGAGTTTGTCCATACCAGCCTCCCGTAATATTGATCTTTATTAACATTTTTCTACATATCCATGCAATATTCTACTACACAATACGTCGTAATGCAAATGCTGTCAGCGATTCGCTTAACGCATATTGACATTTGAATTATCACATAATATAATATTCAATATTAGATTGAGTTTTATTAAAACAGGTGATGTGAAATGATAGATTCTTTATGCGTGTTCGGCGATTCCATTATGAAGGGCGTCATATTCGATGCCATCAGGGGTAAATATATCTACCTGAAAAACAGCTTCCTGAATATCCTGGGAAGGTATAACAGTTCAGTAAGGGTGGATAATTTCGCAAAATTCGGGTGTACGATTACCACGGGCAAAAAAATCATAGAAAAACATGCCGACAGGCTGTCATGCTACAAATACACGGCACTTGAATTCGGAGGCAACGACTGCGATTTCGACTGGAAATCGGTATCAGAGTGTCCTGACGATATACATAAGCCGAAAACTCCTCTGGATGAATTCGAGTCACTGTACAGCCGGATCATAGACAATGTCTCGGAGTCCGGCAGCAGGCCGGTGCTGTTTTCTCTGCCGCCGCTCAATGCAGAGAGGTATTTTGCATGGATATCAAAGGGTTTGAATGCCGAAAACATACTTCGCTGGCTCGGCGACGTGGAACACATCTACAGGTGGCACGAGATGTACAACAATGCAGTACTCAAAATCGCGGCGGCGAAAAATGTGCTGCTGATAGATATACGGGAAGCATTTCTGAAGACCAGAGACTATCTGCGTTATTTGTGTGAAGACGGCATCCACCCGAATGAAGCAGGCCACGCGCTGATTTCAGAAGTGGTGATGAAAACCATGCCTGCCTTTGCTTAAGGCGGTTTCATTTTAATATATCACCAGTTTCCTTCCGCCCAGTTTTTCCTGGTCCACCTGGTCAGCATTGCCTTCCGGGACTGTCACCGTATCCGGGTCACCGTCGCTGACGAACTCCCTGCTGCGCTTCATGTTTTTGAGCCACCATTCGAGATCGTTGATCACAGGTTCGATGCCCGGCGACCTGACCCTGTGTGTTGACAGCGGGTCAAAATTCACGCTGAACGGCGACTGGGCCGGATCCCAGCCGACTTCCATTATAGCCCTGTTTTCATAAGCCACGCCCTCGTACTCGCCTTTTATCACATACTGCATGAGATCCTTCGAAGGCTGTCCGTACGGGAGCGAAAAAGAAGTGAACGTGTAGCCCGGTATCAGTTCGTACATCTTCTTCTGATTTCCGCCGATCTCTTTTTGTATTATCTCAGCAGTTTTGGCTTCGGTCTTGAGATTGATGTGCGTATATGTGTGGTTCCCGATCTCGAAACCCCTGTCGGTCAGGTATTGCAGGCGTTGCTGCAGCGTTCCTGTTTTTCCGAAAGTCTGATTGCCGAGGTTTACAAAAAACGTGCCTTCCAGTCCAAAATCCGGATGGAGCCTGTTGAACTCTTCCATTATCGCCACTGCTGAATCGGGGTTCACCTTCAGTTCGCCGTTTTCTTCTATTAAGCTGAACTGTCCGGCGGTGCCGTCATCGAACGTAAAGACCATCGGCACGCAGCCGGCAGGCACATCGATGTGGCCGTTAAGATAATCGTTGAGGCTGATAAGCCTGTAGCCGGATGTGTACAGCGTTTCCAGCAGCTCCCTGAAAGCGTCGAAAGTCATGGTAAACTCTTTGTCGCCTTTTTCATATTTTTCTATGAACCTGTGGAACATCACGACCATGATCTTGCCGGCTTCATTGGGCTTTACCGCTTCCAGATCGATCGGCTCAGGTCCGCCGTTATCTTCTCCCGGCTCATCCCCGTGGTCGCCCGATTCGCCGGTATCGCCGTTCGGGCCGTCTTCGTCGACGTTTCCGGCATTCGGATCATTCACACCGTCCTGCTGCGGATCCTGGGGCTGCCCTGATATATCAGGCATATCTGAATTGTCGTCCTGCTGATGCTCCGTCTGCTCCGGCTGGTTTTGCCGGGCAGGATCGTCGTTTTGGGACCTGTTGCCCGCGCATCCCTGGAGTAAAAGACATGTAACAAGGATAACCACTGCTGTTCTGATAAATAATCTGAATCTGCTGTCCATTTTGCTCCCCGCTTCTTTTGTGGATTTTGATTTCTTTATTGTTTACATGTTAATACGCAGTAATCCTGAAAAAGTTCCCGGTTATACTGAAAAACGTCCACAGATGCCAAAATGCCGTTATTTATTAAGTCTTTTGGCAGCTTTCAAAAATGTATCATAATTTTTCCGGACCTTCCCCGGGCATTTTTCTGTTTGTTTGCGTTTATATAGATCTAGCGCTTTTTATATAAGCACACGTACTTTTTACTTAAGTATGAACGAAAGCCTCGTTTCCACACCTTTTTTCAGTGTGATTCCGATCTGTGAAGAATTGCCACATCCGGCTGCATCACCGTCCGATCCGCTTTCCACCCGTGATCCGTCTCCTTCGAAAATTTTAATAATTCCCGGCAGTTTCAGCCTGATCTGCTGGTCCTTTTCCGATCTGATCACGACTGATACAGCCTTCCTGCACATGTCCCAATGAAGCTCCGCCAGTGTTATCTGCCCCCTGCACAGAATACCGTTAGCCGTCCCTTTCGACAGACTGCGCGGCAGTGCCGGAAGCAGTTCTATATATCCTGTTTGAGAAAACACAAGCATCTCCAGTACGGCAGCGCTGAAGCCCAGGTTTGCATCCATCTGGAAGAGAAAGCCTTCATTGTGGCAGGTGAACAGGTTCGGCAGCAGGAATTTGGCCATTATCCTGTTCAGTGCCCTGAAACCAAGCTCGCCGTCCTTGAGCCTCGCGCTGATGTTGGCAAGATGCGCGAGCCCCCAGCCGGTTATTGCCTCAATGCCGTCCGTGAGCCTGAGTTCAGCCGCCCTGAGACACGCCTGGTAAAGCTCCGGAGTCCCGTCCGATGTCACCTCGAAGCCTGGGAATACAGGATAAAGGTGTGATGAATGCCTGTGATGGTAATCATCTTCAAATGCCGGATGGGACCATTCCTTAAGGGCACCGTCGCTGTTGACCAGGTAATCCGGCAGTTTGCCCAGCATATCCCTCCATTTCGGTATATCGTCCTTATCGATCCCAAGCCATTCGCAGGCTGAAATCAGGTTTGTCAGTACTTCCTTTGCAACCGCAATATCCATCGTGGCATTTATGGACACCGGATTGTCCGAATTGGAAGGCGTGTTTTCCGGTGAATACGACGGAATGAATTCGTACTTCCCGTCAGGCCCTTCCACAAGGAAATCCTCGTAGAAGAGCGCTATTTCCTTTAGAACAGGAACCGTATGGTCCTTCAGGAACGCATCGTCTCCGGTAAACTGCCAGTAGTCGTAGAACATCTGGGTGAGCCAGCCTGCACCGGCTGTCCAGAACATCATCGGGAAGTCCTCGCAGAAATGCTTTGTCAGCCCGCTGGTAGTGGAACGCGGACTGGACAGGATCCCGCGGCATCCGTATAAAAGCCTTGCATTCATCTTCCAGTCGTCAACAAAAGATTCTATAAGGTTAAAGTAGCTCTGCGCAAGCTCGGGCATATTCCCCGGAAGTACCTGCCACATCATCATTTGCAGGTTTTCATTGAGCGTATAGTCAGAAGACCACGGCGGAGTCCAGATACCGTTCCAGACTCCCTGCAGGTTCGGAGGCAGATCTCCGCTGCTCGATATGAGCAGATATCGGCCATAATCATGCATCTTTTCAACAAAGGCGGGCGATATGCTGCCCTCCCGCGCCTGCTCCATGAGCTCTTCATTGCTGCGTGCTCCCGGCTCTGCATTGCTGCGTGCTCCCGGCTCTGCATTGCTGCGTGCTCCCGGCTCTGCATTGCTGTGCGCCTCGATCTCTGCATTGCTGTGCACCTCCGGCTTTGCATTGCTGCGTGCTTCCAGCTCTGCATTGCTGTGCGCCTCGAGCTCTGCATTGCTGTGTGCTTCCAGCTCTGCATTGCTGCGTGCTCCCGGCTCTGCATTGCTGCGTGCTCCCGGCTCTGCATTGCTGTGCGCCTCGATCTCTGCATTGCTGTGCACCTCCGGCTTTGCATTGCT
>JAAZKL010000379.1 GCA_012799845.1 Clostridiaceae bacterium | reverse complement strand
TGACTTTACGGACGATTTACATGAAGCATTTGGCTTTCGTACTGACTATCAGATCGTTAATACGAAGCAGATGAAAAAAATTCTAAAAAGCACGAAATCGTAAAAACATTACGCACTTTTCAGCAAGATACTAAAAGCTTGGAGCCCGCTGTTATCAACGGTTTCCAAGCTTTTTATCCTCTCCAACTGTCAAAGACGGGAATTTATATTAACATATGTATAGAACAAAATCAATTCTGCATTTCGTCGGCGCAAGCCTCACAATATCAACTGATTCAGACACTACAGGCCCTTTACATATTCAGAAATAGCCTTGCCGGCGACCGCACCCTGACCGACCGCCACTGAAATCTGCCTGAATTTGCTGGAACAGTCCCCCGCAGCGAACACTCCGTCAAGGTTTGTCCGCTGATTGCTGTCCGTGACAACTGTATTCCCATCTGTTATTATGCCCAGTTTCCTCGCAAAATCAATGCTTGACGCGCTCTCATACGCAACGAACAGTCCGTCGACATTGTCACTTGTGCCGTCAGCGAAATGGATCCTCTCCAAAAACTCATTGCCGTCAAGCTTCGATATTTTCCTTGCATCCACACGGAACCTGCCGGATTCGTTGACATACCTGTCGGAAATGTCAAGCTGATTTCCATTGGTATAAATCGTGATATCAGTTGTGAAGGCTGTCAGTTCCAATGCCTCATGAATCGCATAATCCCTGTGGCCCAGCACGCCGACCTTCAGATTGTTGTAAAAGAAACCGTCACAGGTGGAGCAATAGCTCACACCCCTGCCCTCAAACTTCACCAGGTTTTCGATCCTGATGACTTTATGCTGCTGTCCGGTAGCCAGCAGCACAGCTTTGCACAGGTACATGTCCGTACTGGTCAAAACTTTGAAAAAATCCTCTTTTTCAATCGATATTACTTCGTCCTCCAGGATCTCTGCACCCAGTCGCTTTACCTGCATCTCTCCGTCATACAGCAGCTCTTTCCCGGAAATTGTCTCCGCAAAGCCGAAATAGTTGTCTATTTTGTCAGCTTTCGAAAGACTGCCGCCATTTTTTCCGATTATCAACGTCCTGAGATTCGACCTCACAGTATACAGAGCCGCTGACATGCCTGCAGGTCCTTTGCCGACTATAATTACATCGTACATGTCCGTCTCCTTTCTTATCCGCCAAATTTACCGATTCAATTTCCGCCAAGTTTATTTTCCGCCCGGCTTATCAGTCAGATCCCGTTCCGCCTGGCATTTGATATCATAATCCAATAGAACCAACAGTCCTGTCGCTTCAGGAATCACAAGCCGAAACCTCATGCCTTGGTGCGCTCCAAAATCCCAAGGATCATGCCGTCTTCCGACAGGGTATAACCCATATGAGTACAAAGCGGCTTTTACGATTCTACACTATAATAAATATTATAACATTTTGGTCAAGGAGGTTTTTTTACGTAAAATATTTCCTTATTTGGGCGGCGTTCCTGCAAGCCCGAAAACACACTTGTCGTCTGGAAAACAGCCCACACCTTGAGTATATCTGCAAATCCAATATTATGCAAAATGATAACCCAACTGCGATTCCCAAACGGCGTTGATGAGCGTACCAGGTCCGACTTCGGTATTCAATACGGTGTTGATGAACGTACCGGGTCCGATCTCAGCATTCGGTACGGTGCTGATGAACGTGCCAGATCCGATCTCAGTATGTAATATGGTGCTGTTGAACATACCAAAACCGACCTCGGCATTCAATGCAGTGTTGCTTAACGTGCCGGATTCGACCTCAGCACTCAATACGGCGCCGCTAAAACCGCTGCATCCGGCATCAGAGCTTTATGCAGTACATCTATCCAGTCTCAGTAATTCATACTGTAACAACACCCTGCACCCGCGCATATTATGTCAATGGAACACTGTTTGCTACAGGAGGAGGGGTCATATGTCAAACAGCGAGTACACCGGCCGGAATAACGACTGCACATTGCTTTTTTTCATTCTGGTATTTCTGCTGTTGTTCTATGACAACAGTGCAATCGGCATCCTGAGGCGCGGGAAATATAACGTGAACACTTGCAGCAAGGATGATTCACTGCTGTTCTTTATTCTGGTATTCCTGAAACTTTTCTATTGCTGAGGGCAAATCCGCTTCCTTAAGAACCTCGATGAAAACACGGGTTCTGCCAGCTGATTGCTGCTGAAGTAACCCGCTTCAGAACCCCACTTCAGCGGAATTCCTCGATTATGAAAAATATTCCGGTCCCAGCAGTATTTCGATCTCAACAAGGCTGCAAACAGGGCCGGTAATATAATTTCCGTTCGAAAGGCAAATCGGTACCCATCACTTATAAAAGTGCAGGGATACCTTTTGCCTTATCAATGTTCTCGCCTTTGATAAACGTGTTTACCGCAGCGCGACAAACAAAACAGTGCTCTGGCACCCCGGTAGGCAAAGAGGTGACCGCCGTCCTTTGCTGCAGCCTGTTATTCTCATACCGGCACATTCCGCCTGCCTATCCTCACGCTCACGAAGTTGTAACACATCAACAGCCATACTCATAAAATATACTGTTATTTTAGAACGCCCGGAGGCAAATCCATGGCAGTCTTCAATAATCTTTCCGGAAAACTGAGAATGATATTCGATGAAGGACTTGACGAAGTCTTAATTTTTGCGATCATTTTCATCCTTGTATTGCTCTCGGAAAAAGGGTCCGGATGCGGCGACAACATGGGATTTGTGCCGCTGATCATCATAGCCGTATTCCTGCTGTTATTCACAAACACCTGCAGAGCAGACGAAACTGCGGCATAGTAAGCATTATGGCTGCATATCAATTCATAAGGAAAACAAAAAGAGAAATGTCCCCTGAGAATCGACCCAATAACCTTTGTTTTGCAACATAGTTCCGGAAAGCTATATTCATAAAACTATGGAGGTTTAATAGTTATGGCAAATGGTTTAAGCAAAAAAATGGCTGAGCTCCTCGAAAAAATGGATGACAAAGTACTTGCGGCAAAAATCAATGCTGCTGTCGATATGCTAAAAAACGAAAACTATGACGAACTAGCCAAAAAACTCAGAAAAGTGGATAAAAATGAAATTATGACAAAACTCAGCGAAATAAATGATGAAAAACTGAAGGAACTGAAATTGGACAAAGCCGAACTGAAACAGAAAATGAGCAGCATCGACCTGGACGCCGTCCAGAAAATGCTGGGTGAAAACGGGCC
>JAAZKL010000378.1 GCA_012799845.1 Clostridiaceae bacterium | reverse complement strand
AGGAAACTGTCGCGGCTGAAAACAGGCGTCTTTTCAAGAGCCCGGTTCTCAAAGAACGAAGCCGTCACATTATTTTTGCTGAGCGTGGTTATCAAAACGGCAGCTAAGAATCCGCAAAAAGCAACAATAAAGAATATCCGCGGAACTGTTTCCTCAGTCGGATGTCTCTTGATATCAGTCACGGTCGTTGTTTCTTCAAAGCCAGTCACAGTTGTTGTGTCTTCAAAACCAGACACGGTTGTTGTCTCTCTGAAACCAGTCACTATCTGCACCTCTAAAACCTGAAGTAAATAAACGGATTAAATGTTGAGCCTACCAGCTTCATATATGATAAAACCAACAGTGCGAGAGCTATGCATCCGGGCGCCCAGGTCTGAATAAAACCGAACACCAGGCTGTTTCTGCGCTTGTTCAGAAAATCGGTGATACGGTCTCTAAGTGGCAGCGATGCCGGGATCGCAGCGAGCAGTACCCAGCCATACATCCTGAGGCTGTATTCGGTCTGCCCGTTTGCAAATGCTGCGCCGCCGAACATGGCTTTTAGCATCCCTATGCAGTATGACATCGAATCTGAACGGAAAAATACCCAGCCTGCAATAACAGCGACCAGCACGTAGATATGGCGCAGGACCGAAGCCCCTTTTTCTATGAAGCGCTTCCATACGAACCTTTCGCACAGCAGGATCAATGCGTAATACAGCCCCCACAGGAGGAAGTTCCATGCCGCGCCGTGCCAGAAGCCGGTAAGCGACCATACGACCAGGAGGTTGAAAACCTGGCGCTTTTTGCTGCAGCGGTTGCCTCCGAGCGGGATATAGACATAGTCGCGGAACCATGTTGAAAGGCTTATGTGCCAACGCCTCCAGAATTCAGTGATAGACCTGGATATATATGGATAATTGAAATTTTCAAGAAAACGAAATCCAAACATATGCCCCAATCCAATCGCCATATCGGAGTATGCTGAAAAGTCGAAATAGATCTGACCCATGTAGGCGATCGCGCCCAGCCAGGACAGAGTCACCGTAAGATCGGAGACCGGCAGTGTAAACACTTCATCGGCAAGAACACCCAGGCTGTTGGCGAGGATCATTTTTTTTGCAAGCCCGAAACAGAACCGTATGCCGCCCTTTGAGAAGCCTTCGATGCTTTCCTGCCTTGTATGTATTGCTTCTGCCACAGTAGTGTACCGGACTATGGGGCCTGCCACCAACTGCGGGAACAGGGAGATATACAGTGCGACATGTGCTATGTTCCGTTCGGCGGCGGCATCTCCTCTGTAAACATCGAGGACATAGCTCATACCCTGGAATGTGAAGAAAGAAATGCCGATTGGAAGTCCGATATTCGGTACTGTGACCGGCAGACCGATAAGCTTCAGGTTTTCAAGGAAGAACCCCGCATATTTGAAGTAACCGAGCAAGCCCAGGTTCAGCACGACGGCCGTGATCACTGCCGCTTTCCTTGTACGCGGGCTGTGCTTGGGTGATACCAGCAGCCCGGAAACATAGTTGATGATGATCGAGATTATCATGAGAGGGAAATATCCGATGCCGCCATAGGCGTAAAAAAAGAGGCTGAAAGCAAGCAATATAAAATTTCATGCTTCCCGGTACCTGGCAGGTACGGCAAAATAAAGCACAAAAAGCACAGGAAGGAATATGAACAGGAACACGAAACTGGAAAATACCATTGAATGAACCTTCCTCCGGGTGCAGAAAGATGACACGCTTAGTCAACGCACCAAGTATTGCTGTATATTCTGTTGAATTATAGCATTTAATGTTATGGTTGACAATATAGGGCAGACTATGTGAGGCGCCATGCGGCAGCCCCTCAATGTGGCAGGCATGCTTTCTTCCCGATTCTCCGGTATTTCGAGGTCCGATATCTACGCGATGGTCTGTGCGACGTTGGCGGGCCGAAGTTGCTATGCCTGATTCCTGAAACTGCTCTGTCTGATTCCCGAAGATGACCTGCCTGATCTTATATAATTTATGCCTGCCATAATGTTCAGTCTTTTTCCAGCATTACATTGACCAGATCTTTTATTACCATCGAATCCCGTGTTACTTCGCAATCCAGTGCGATTATTCGTACGCCTTGCCTATGGGCAGAGACAAGCGCTTCTGCAAACTCTTTGTGGGTTTTTGCGTTCGGAGAGAACTGGCTGATGCCGGTCATCTGTATAACAAAGGCGATGACAGGATAGTACCCGTCCTTCATGCTGCTGCACAGTTCCATTATGTGCTTTACGCCGCGTTCCGTAGGTGCGTCAGGAAACAGCGCCGTGCCGCTTTCCTCCAGGGTTACCCCTTTGACTTCCATCAGTATTTTTCTTTTGTCCGTTTCTATGAGAAAGTCGAACCTGGAGCCCATATAGGTGTATTCAGGTCTGATGGCGGTTATTTTTTCATCTGTACCGATAATGGCCTCCGGAGAAGCACTGCCTTTAAATATGCTTTGCCTGTATTTTGCCGCATCACAGACCGAAAGCTTGCTTTTCGCTGACTTGCAGACCACAAGCCCGCTTTCCGTTGACTTACAGGCCGCCAGCCACTCATACATGGCCTTGTTCGGTGCCTGTGAATCGATGTTGACTACCTGATCTCCCTTTTTAACACCGATTAGCGATAATGCGGTACTGCGCTTCGGATCATCATGTTTCTGGAGATAGACGGTCGCTCCGCTGACCAGAAGTTCCTTCAGCCTGCCGGTGTTTTTTACATGTGCTTTTGCATGTGCGCCGTCAACATATACATATGCCACAAAGCGGTTGGGGCGCGATATGAACTTGCCTTCTATGATATTATCGTATTTCATGTGTTGCCTCCGCTGGTCCTATTGTAGCACAAGTGCACATAACGCAGGAACACTGTTGCGCGGCATGCCAAAATTTTCGTTTGAAATATACCCGGTTTTATATTTCTGTGTGCATTTATAATCTTGTTTGTGGGTAACATAATATAGATTTATCT
>JAAZKL010000042.1 GCA_012799845.1 Clostridiaceae bacterium | reverse complement strand
TCACCTGTGAATTTTGAATACAGGAGAGGAGCGCTGGCAGGGAATATGTCCGAAATATCCTTCAGTTTGCCCTCGCGTGCAAGGACCGTGAAATCCGTATACAGCGGCTCCGGTTTTGCAGTGACCAGGGCGTCGAATATTTCATTGGACGCGTCGAATATATTTGACATTTGATAGTACTCTGAATACTCGATCCAACTGAAATCCAGGGAGATATTGAGACCGCCGGTACGCTTTTCGATCTCCGCTTTTACCTTTTTCCAGTTCTTTGGCTCCGACCCGGGGAAAAGGAATTTGAGATCGGTACGCTCCAGGTTATCTATCAAAGGCGGTTCATAGTCATCAGGGAGCAGATCATCTTCGTTGCTGTCCCCGCCGCTGCAGCCCGCAAGAGGGAGGATCAGGCACGCTGCCGCCAGTATTGTGGCGGCCGCCCTTAAATACCGGCGCTTATCTTTCAGCTTTGAATCACTTGCCATTTATTGGGCACTCCTTATATAAATCAGCAAAAATTATAGATACTTTTCTATTATTATTATTATACATAAAATTGTTAGCTGCCAGAAGATGACAATTTTATGATGGTGTGTAGTTTTTCTTCGGGCCAGGCCGGTTCATAGCTCAGCAGCTCGTTTCTTTTTCACAAATCAGGGCAATTTCTTATAAATCCTGGTAATATTGTATATGGCCGGGCGATGCTGTAAAAATCCGCACAATTTCGTATAAAGCCGGGCAAGGTTGTATTATCGGAGGATAGGCTATATAATAAATACATGCCTTAAGCAACATGCCGAAGGCATCAGGCACAGACAATACCACAAGCATAATGCCACAGACAACATGCCACAGGCAATGAGGCTGTTTATTTCATCTGTATACGGGGGATTGGGGTCATGGTTCTTTTGTACATAAGTATTGCTGTGGGGGCTTTCTTCATATTGTTCTGGTGCTCCCAGCTAATATTCTTCAGACTCCACATGAACTGGACGTACCGCATAATACCGTCGGATGAACAGGATGAGGATACAGGCGTATCCGTGATACATCCCATAAAGGACCTGGATTTTGAACTGGAGAAAAACCTGGAGTCCTGGTTCAGGCAGAACTACACGGGGCCGGTGCAGCATATATTCAGTTTCCAGGATCCCGACGACCCTGCCATACCGGTGGTAAGAAAGGTCATGGCATACCGTCCGGAGATCGACTGCACGATAACTGTGAACCCCGTGATTCCCGGGCTGAACGGCAAGAGCTCGAACATGGTCCATGGCATGAGGCTGGCAAAGTACGACATCGTCCTTTTCGGAGACAGCGATGTCAGGGTCAGGCATGATTTCATAGTAAAAATGGTAAGGCCGCTGAAAAATGAAAAAGTCGGGATGACGACCTGCGGGCAGGTCAACATGGGCGGCACCGACTTCTGGACACGTTTCTTCACATTTGCACAGAACAGCGAAACTGACTTCATATGGGCATTCCTCACAAAACTGGGTATCGATCTTGGAGCCACAGGAGCCGCTTTCGCCATGAGGAAGAAGCTCCTGGCGGAGCTGGGCGGACTCGAGGCTTTCGGCAACTCCCTGCTGGAAGACATGCACCTGGGAAATGCAGTTTACAAGATGGGATATAAACTTGTGCTGGGGCCCTTCATAGAATGCCATGTCGACAGGCTGGGAAAGGAGAAATCCCTGAACTATGGCAGAAGGCTCGGCGTCGGTGTGAAGGCCCATATGGCGGTGGAACTCCCGGCCCTTGTCCTGATGCTGTCCTGGTACTGGATCCTGTTTTTCCTGGGGTTTATATTCGTCAACCCGTTCGTGGTATACCTGTCGTTTATTTTCATGTCTCTCAGGGTAGTGCACGGATTGAGGATGAGATCATTGACAAATAATAAAATCATGCTTGTTGATGTTGCTATCCCGCTGTTTTTCGATCTCCTGGGCACGTTCTACCTGGTGTTCTCGCTCAGCAATCCGAGCGTTACCTGGAGAGGGATAAGATATACGGTCAGAAAGGGCGGTTTCATAGAAGCTGCCTATGAAGAAAACGGATATGAAGAGTTCGAAGAGAACAAGCTCAACGTGTGAGTTCCTTCCTGTATATACGGTAAGTTTTGTAGTGCCTGGCTCCGAAGCCTTCCACATCAGCCCGCATCCGGAGGTTCGTTTCGCCGATCGTTGAAGCTTCTCCGTAAATGTAGCCCTTTTTCACCGCATTTTTGAAAATGGTGTGGTAAATTGCGTAGGAGACTCCCTTTCTTCTGAATTCCGGCACCACGAACATGACGAATACCCTGACAGTTCTTATCTTCCGCCTGTAATAAAGGAATTTCAGCGTTCCCAGTGGAGTTATCCTTCCGTTGAGGCGCCTCAGCACCTCGTTGTAGTCGGGCAGTGCGATCGCGAAGCCGATCGCCTCGTCTCCGCAGCGGGCTATGGGGACCAGTGACGGCTCTGCCATTGGCACCAGCTTCTTTGCCAGGTCCCGGACCTCATCCAGCGACGGGGGGACCAGGTCAGGCCACTCGTCAGGCATAGCCCTGTCCATTACGTGTTTCAGGTCCTTTATTTCTCTCTCCAGGTTTCCGGTATCCAGGGTATCCACTTTGAAGCCGTAACGTTTTTGGGCATAATCGATCACTTTCGACGGATCCTTTTTGAAGACCATTTCATGGTCCAGGTAATAGGCAAAAACGTCATAATCCTTGACGAAACCGTACCGCTCGATGAAATCGGCATAATACGGAGGGTTGTATGTATTCATCAGGACAGGCGGTCTGTCGAAGCAGTCGATCAGCAGACCCTTGTACTCATCGCCGTCGGTGCCTGTGACGGCGCAGGGGCCGTAAATGGAATCCGCCCCGTTCTGCCCTGCCCATATCGCCGCCGCTTCCAGCAATGCTTCGGCTGTTTCGTAATCGTCTATGCATTCGAACATGGAGAAAAAAGCCATGTTCGTGTTCTTCTTCCGGTTCAGGTTGGTGTCGATGCCTGCGTATATGCGGCCGGCCGGTTTACCGTCCTTCCACGCAAGAAAGAGCGAATTTTTTATTTTTTTCAATGCCGTGTTCTTCCCGGGGTCAAGAGATGCCCTGACATCGCTCACCAGGGGCGGCACCCAGTTCTTATCGCCCCTGTATATTTCCCAGGGGAGCCTGATAAACTGTTTCATATCATAAGGAGTGGTGACCGGTTTGATCAGCGGCTTCATAAATTTACCTCCCGGAACGGCAAAACATTGCTCGGGGCAATACCGTCAAAATGGTATCAGGACAGTCAGCCGCCTCAATTATAGCATATTGACTGTGGATAAAAAAGCTGATATGTTTATAGCAGTACGATTTAATGGTTTACAGTATTAAAGCGCGAATATCAAGGGTGGGAGATGAACCTGATGAATACAAAAATCCGGGATAAGTGGACCGATGGTTTGTTTGAAGCGATCCTGCTGCTGGAGAACCTCGAGGAATGCTATAATTTCTTCGAAGACATCTGCACCGTTGCTGAAATAAAGGCCATGGCCCAGAGACTCGAGGTGGCGAAAATGCTCAAACAGGGTTATACTTATATAGATATAGCCCAGAAGACCGGGGCCAGCACAGCAACGATCAGGAGGGTCAACCGGTGCCTGATGTACGGCGCCGACGGCTACAGGACCATACTTGAGAAGCTGGAAAAAAGGTCCGGTGGAAAGGCTGAAGAGTGACCTGAAAACAATCATTCGAACCGGAGGTTAAAATGTTCAAAAATTTGATGGAAAAAATAATTGGAACATACAGCGACAGGGAACTGAAAAGAATAATGCCCGTCGTTGACAGGATAGAATCGCTGGAGCCTGAAATACAGGCTCTTTCGGATGCTCAGCTGAGAGCGAAGACGGACGAGTTCAAAAGAAGGCTGAAGGAAGGCCAGACGCTGGATGATATATTGCCCGAGGCATTCGCGGTGGTAAGGGAAGCTGCCGTAAGAGTGCTTGGAGAGAGGCATTACCGTGTGCAGCTTATTGGCGGCATCGTGCTGCACCAGGGAAGGATAGCGGAGATGAAGACCGGCGAAGGGAAAACGCTTGTGGCGACGCTGCCCCTCTATCTCAACGCCCTGGAGGGAAAGGGCGCCCACCTGGTCACGGTCAATGATTACCTGGCAAAGCGCGACAGCGAGTGGATGGGCAAGATCTACAATTTCCTCGGACTCAGTGTCGGCCTTATCGTTCATGGCCTTGACAATGCGCAGAGGAAAAAGGCCTACGCCTGCGACATCACTTACGGGACAAACAATGAGTTCGGTTTCGACTACCTGAGAGACAACATGGTCATATATAAGGAAGACATGGTGCAGAGAGAACTGCACTACGCCATCGTCGACGAGGTGGACAGCATACTGATAGACGAGGCCAGGACGCCGCTCATCATTTCAGGTGCAGGGGACAAGTCCACGGACCTTTATATAAAAGCAAACTCATTTGTATCACGGCTGAAGGCAAAGGTTTTTGTCGAGACGGACGACAAGCAGCAGGAAGAAGATGTCGATGCGGACTACATCGTTGACGAAAAAGCACATACGGCCACACTTACGGAAAGGGGCGTGGCGAAGGCGGAGCAGTACTTCGGCGTGGAAAACCTTGCCGACCCTGATAACCTGACGCTGTCCCACCACATCAACCAGGCGCTGAAAGCCCATGGCCTGATGAAGCGCGACAGGGAATATGTCGTGAAGGACGGAGAGGTCATCATCGTCGATGAATTCACCGGCAGGCTCATGTTCGGAAGAAGGTACAGCGACGGCCTGCACCAGGCCATAGAGGCAAAGGAAAACGTCAAGGTGGAGAGGGAAAGCAAGACGCTGGCCACCATCACATTCCAGAACTATTTCAGGATGTACAGGAAGCTGGCGGGCATGACCGGTACCGCCCTCACCGAGGAGCAGGAGGTCCAGGCGATATACAAGCTGG
>JAAZKL010000377.1 GCA_012799845.1 Clostridiaceae bacterium | reverse complement strand
GCCTTCAATGGCGGCAACACTCGCGATCATGCCGATCGCCATCGCTACGATACCCGAATCCACTGCACATATGTATCAGCTTGACGTATATGTAAACGACCTCGCGAAGAAAAAGGGTTCCTCCAAAAAATACAACCTCGCCGAAAAGCTTGACATAAATTTGATAGGCGACGGTATAGGCGACATGATCTCCGGTCTGATCGGAGGCCCCGCAGGGACGAACTACGGAGAAAACATCAGCACGATGGCGATCACGAAAGTGTTCTCCGTATCAGTCCTCGCAGTTGCGGCAGTCGTCGCAATGGTGATCTCGTTCTTCACTCCCCTGGTACAGGGAATATACTCGATACCTCTGGCTGTTATCGGCGGACTTGAGGTTTACCTGTTCGGCGCTATTGCGGCACAGGGCGCTGCCATCATGATCGAGAAAAAGGTCGACATGTTCAGCCCCAAGAATATTGCCGTGATCGCAACGATCATGGTCATAGGCCTCGGCGGCAACTATGCCTTCGGCGGCAACATCCCGTTCTTCGGAATCGAAGTCCCTTGTATAGCCGGCGCCGCAATATTCGGCATCCTGCTGAACATTATCCTCAGTATAGGTGAAAAGAAGCAGGTAAGACAGGGCGTGGAAGAGTAATACTGAACTGATAACGTGTAATAATCGAGAAAGGGGCAGATTTTATCCGCCCCTTTTTTTGTTCCCGGCGGGGCGATATCAGCCTGGAATGAAATGTTCCGGTTAAAGGTGGATTAAGCAGTTGTATAGTGCTATAATGTTATAATGCTGTAATGAGAAATCGCAGGAAACCTGCATCAGGAAAAATGCAGTGAACCTGCAGATCAATAAAAAATGACAGATGAAAGAAGATGCAGATGGAGAAAACATTTGATACAAACAGAACATTCGCCGATCTCGGAGTCATACCGCCCATATTGAAGGCGCTGGAAGAGATGGGTTTCGAACACCCCACGGAAGTCCAGAGCCAGGCTATCCCACATGTCCTGGACAGTAAAGACCTTATAGTGATGGCCAAGACCGGAAGCGGCAAAACAGCGGTATTCGGAGTTTCACTGCTGCAGTTGACCGATCCGGAAGCTGAGGGTCCCCAGGGACTCATACTGACGCCTACCCGCGAGCTTGCGGTACAGGTGGACAGTGATATCCGCAAGATGGCGAAATTCCTGGCTCACAGGACAGCGGTCGTGTACGGCCAGCACAGCATCGGCGCTGAAGTGAAAGAACTGGAGAAGGGCGCAACGATCGTCACCGGGACTCCGGGGAGAGTCTACGACCATATCAGCCAGGGAACCCTTAATACCAGGCACATTAGCTTCCTGGTGCTCGACGAGGCAGACAGGATGCTCGACATGGGCTTTATAGACCAGGTGGAAAGGATAATCCGGACTGTGCCGAAAAACCGGACCACGATGCTTTTTTCCGCCACGATGCCCGACGAGATAAAACGGATATGCAGAAGGTACATGAAGGAGCCCGAAACAATTGAAACAGAGTCGCAGACAAAAACTGTGGATTCCATACGCCAGCTTTACTACCGGGTCAGCGAAAAAGAGAAGCAGGAGCAGCTCAACAGGGTGCTCCTGGCCGAACGGCCTGAAAGCTGTATGATTTTTTGCAACACCCGCATGGCCGCGGATAAGGTCGGCAGATTCCTCGCCAAAAAGGGCTATGCCTGCCGAGTACTCCACGGCGATATACCGCAGTCCAGGAGAATGAAGACGATCCAGCAGTTCAAACAGGGTAAATTCCGCCTGCTGGTCGCAACTGACGTAGCAGCCAGGGGCATCCACATCGACGAGCTGTCCCTCGTGATAAATTATGACGTGCCGCAGGACAAGGACAGCTATGTACACAGGATAGGCCGTACAGGACGGGCAGGCCATGAAGGCCGCGCCGTATCCATCGTCACCGGTAACGATATAATGGACCTCTATGCGATAGAAGAGCACATCGGGGTCCTCATAGAAGAAAGCGAACTGCCAGGTGACGATTACCTGGCTGAACACAGCCGGGAGATCGAAGAGTGGGCAAAAGCCAATTCGATAAGCAAAACCGAGGCCGCCCAACTATCTCAATCAAAAGGCAGTAAGAACAGGCGGGACAGGAACGGGCATGACGGCAGGAAAAAAGCGGGTACTGAAAACAGCCAGAAAGGCGCATATCAGAAACAGGCCGGCCGCAGTCCGGATAAAGCCCGGCAGGATACCCGGAAAACCGGTCCAAAGGACATTGACGTCCGGCAGCCTAAAGATGCCGGAAAACAGGAACCGCAGGACTTCGGGAAACAGAGGCAGCAGGGTCCCGGGAAACAGGGACGGCAGGATACGTGGAAGCAGAGACAGCAGGGATACGGGAAGCAAAAGCGGCAGGGCTACGGGGAACATAAACGGCAGGATTCCGGCAATCGGGATCGGAACAGCGGGACAGGCAGACCCCGACGTCAGGATGCAGAACCTTTACGGCATGACACGCAACTTCGCCGGCATGATGCAGAACCGCTCCGCAAGGGCGCAGGTTCACGCCAGGTGCGCGGACAGTATGAAAAAGCGGGTATACAAAAACCCGGGGGAAAGGATCAAAAGCCTGACAGGAATGCTCGTAAGCCTGAAGAGAAAGCCGGATTCTTCAAACGCATGCTGAACAGGATCCTGGGCAAATGATGAAGACCTGTTGCCACATTTATGTCCAAAGTTATATGTCCTCAAGTCATAATAAAGGACACAGATAACAATGAATGGCACAGACTATTTATGATAGAGCTTCTTCGTCTGGTACTGCGGTTCACATGTGATGTTGACGCCAAGCTTCTGGAACACGTTCTCGTCGACACGCGACAATATTACGGACGAGTGGGCTTCGCAGCCTCTCAGCTTTGGAAGCTGCTCCAGGGCCAAGGCCGCGGTCGGGTTCGTTGCCGCACATATGGACAGCGCTATCAGTATCTCATCGGTATGCAGACGCGGATTGTGGTTTCCCATGTGATTGACCTTCAGGGCCTGTATCGGCTCTATGACTATCGGAGATATAAGATGGATGTCATGGTGGATGCCGCCGAGTTCCTTCAGCGCATTGAGCAGTAGTGCAGCCGAAGCGCCCAACAGTGAAGTGGTTTTTCCGGTGACGATCCTGCCGTCATGGAGCTGTATGGCGACAGCAGGCCCCCCTGTAGATTCGGCACGCTGGTTTGCGGCCTGCACGACGGGACGGTCCGCTTCGGAGATCCCCAGTTGTTTCATGAGAAGCTCCAGCCTGTATACCTCTGATTTGTCAGCCAGTCCCTGGCGGTTTGCGCACCTGGTGTTGAAATATCTGCGTATGACTTCCTGTTTAGAAGCTTCGCACACCGCTTCATCATCCGTTATGCACAACCCGGCCATATTGACGCCCATATCGGTCGGGCTCTTGTATGGCGAAGTCCCTTCAATTTTTTCCAGGATAGCCTTAAGTACCGGGAATATCTCTATATCCCTGTTGTAATTGACAGCGGTCACGCCATAAGCCTCCAGGTGGAACGGATCTATCATGTTCACGTCGTTCAGGTCTGTAGTGGCGGCTTCATACGCAAGATTCACAGGGTGCTTGATCGGCAGGTTCCATATGGGGAATGTCTCGAACTTGGCATATCCCGCCCTGACACCCCTTTTATTCTCATGGTATATCTGGGACAGGCAGACGGCCATCTTCCCGCTGCCCGGTCCGGGCGCCGTTACTATCACAAGGGACTTGACCGTTTCTATATAGTCGTTTTTCCCGAACCCGTCATCGCTGACGATCAGCGGTATATTGGAAGGGTAGTTCGGTATCGGGTAGTGCCTGTATACCTTCATCCCGAGACTCATGAGCCTCCTCTGGAATATGTCGGCATTATGCTGTGAACGGTAATGGGTTATGACCACGCTTCCGACATAGAGCCCGATCTCCCGGAACGCATCGATCAGGCGCAGCACATCGAGATCATATGTAATGCCGAGATCCCCTCTTCTTTTACTTTTCTCTATGTCATCCGCGCTTATGGCAATAACGATCTCGGCTTCATCCTTAAGCTCCATCAACATTTTTATCTTGCTGTCGGGTTTGAATCCAGGAAGCACTCTTGAAGCATGATAGTCGTCAAAAAGTTTGCCGCCGAATTCGAGGTAAAGCTTTCCGCCAAACTGCTCGATGCGCTCGAGGATCTTCTGTGACTGCAGACGCAGATACTTATCGTTGTCAAAACCCAATCTGTTCATTTTCGGCTCTCCTGTATCACTGAATAAACAGTCGAAAAACGCAACCACCCTGAAATATCCCGATGATATCAAAACACCTCTGATATTTCCCTACCAACAATATCATATTGGACAACCCGCGTCAATCGCACGTCCGGTTCCCGAACATGATTTTTTCAGTTTTGTCGGCACATTCTTCAATTTTCCGTCACAAACTGCCTGTAACGCCTGTAATCGCTCTCGCTGCATTCCAACTGCAGGAACGTTCCGCCGTTTTCATACCGTATGTCTTTCACGTATGCGTTTTCCCTTAAATATGAAACAACGTTCCCGTACTCATAGGGAAAAAACATCCTGCAGTCCACATGCGATTTGAAAGCATGTCTGCGGATCAGTTCCGCAAGTTCCCCCACGCCGGTCCTTTCCTTTGCTGAGATATATATAATATTATCTTTTACCAGGGGAAAGCTCATATTGGTCAGATCTGCCTTGTTGAACACATAGACCACCGGGATGTCTCCCGCGCCTATCTGCCTCAGAGTATCCTCTGTCACCCTGATCTGGCGTTCGGCTTCGGGATCTGAAGCATCTACAACGTGCAGCAGCAGGTCTGCCTCCTTCACTTCTTCGAGAGTCGAACGGAACGCCTTGACAAGCTCATGGGGCAGTTTGCTGACGAACCCTACGGTGTCCGACAGCAGGAAAGCCCTGTTGTCCGGCAGTTCTATCCTCCTCACGGAAGTCTCCAGCGTCGCGAAAAGCATGTCCTTTTCGAATACCTTTTTT
>JAAZKL010000041.1 GCA_012799845.1 Clostridiaceae bacterium | reverse complement strand
TCAGCGACCGTGTCGGCAACTCTAAAATGAGCTTTTTCAATCATTCTGCTTACCGCAACTGTGACGGCGTGATAATCATGGAAGCACGGTTCGAGGATCCCGACGTCGTCGAACTGGCAGCCAGCGACCTGCCTATCGTTGTACTTGACCATGTTTTTTCCGGATGTGTGTCGGTCATGACGGATAATGTACAAAGCATGGTAGAGATAATCCATTATATCGCCAGCAAAGGCCACCGGAAGATAGCTTTCATCCACGGTCAGGAAAACGGTTTCATCACACAGAAGCGTATCGAAGGATTCTACAAGGGCTGTATGGAGCTGGGCATCCGGATACCCGCAGAATATATAGTTAAAGGAAAGTATCACGATCCTGGGGCGAGCGCTGCAGCGACCAGGCAGCTTTTGTCCCTTCCGGAGCCTCCGACCTGCATCATTTACCCGGACGATTATTCGTATCTCGGAGGACTCAGAGTGTTCGAAAAGCGCGGCCTTACTGTTCCGGATGACATTAGTGCGGTCGGATTCGACGGTATCGATCTTGCCTCAAATCTGCGGCCGCAGCTCGCCACGTACCGCCAGGATGCGCAGGTGATCGGGAAACAGGCTGTAATAAAGCTGATCGAACAGATCGATGGACCAATGAAAAAACACGGAGAACAGGTTTTTGTCAAAGGTTCGCTGCAACCCGGGCATTCCGTGGGACAAATCGGCTGACCGGGCAGCGCGTCATCAAGTCACGACCGGAACGGGACCGCACCGGCGGCGTTTTGATCTTTCAAAAACCGCAGCCGGCTATCCCGCCATGATACACCAAAAACTGTATGAAAGGAGTATTATAATGAAGAAGAAGCTGTTTTCACTAATGCTGGCTTTGGTTCTGATGGTCTGCTTCACATCTGTGCCCGCTCTGGCAGATACGGCCGAAAATCCCACCTTTGCGTACCTGATGTATGCTGATTCATCATGGACAAACCAGTACTGGGGCACTGAACAGGACACTGACGTAAAGGGAACTCATGCAAACGTCACTGGTCCCGGTGAATACACCGTCAGCCTCGATTTTACCGGAACAAAGGACGGTGAGGGGAAGGGCATTGCCTTCACGGCGCTCGCCATCAACCAGGGCGAACTCTACTTCCCTTACGCGACGATCGAACTCCAGTCGGTCAAAATCAACGGAGAAAATGTAGAATTTACAAAAGGTTATACAAGCTCCGACGATGGAATAGTGACCCGCATGAATATCTACAATGAATGGGTAGGGGAGATCCCATACGATGCAAGGAGCTTTGACAACGATATCTCTGATGTCTCTGCCGTCATCGTATCCAAAGAGACATTCGCTTCAGTAAAGACCATCGAGGTTTCTTTCAAGCTGCATGCTCCTTCGGATCTGGCGTACCTGATGTATGCGGATTCGGGCTGGAAATACCAGTACTGGGGGGGCGAGCCTGAAAACGGTGTTGTCGCGACGAATGCGACGATCACAGGTCCCGGTACATACAAAGTAGGTCTCGATTTTACGCAGACAGAAGATAAAATGGCAGCAGGCATCGCTTTCACCGCACTCGGGATAAAGACCGGCGAAAGATCTTTCCCGGGCTACTTTATAAACATCAAGGACATCAAGGTCAACGGCGAATCGGTTAAGTTAAAGAAAGGTTATACGAGCTCGGACGACAAGATAGTGACCCGCATGAACATCTATAACGAGTGGGTCGGCGAGCTTCCCAAGGATGCCAGGTCTTACGACGGCAAAGTCGATGACGCCAACTGGATAATGGTCGACAAGGCGGCATTCGATTCCGTCGAGACCGTCGAAGTGACGTTTGAATTCATTCAGCCCAAGGCTTCCGCGTATATCATGTATGCAGATACATCCTGGAGTTATACGTACTTCGGCGACCCTGTCGACAGCGGTCTTGTTGCGACTCATGCGGAAGTGAAGGATCCTGGTTATTACAAGGTATCTCTCGACTTCACCGGTACGAAGGACAAAGCAGCGTCCGGCGTAGCATTCACCGCTCTCGGCATAAAGGACGCTGAGATCTCGCATCCCGGCTGGTTCATACAGATCGAATCCATCAAGATCAACGGGAAAGAAATCGACTATAAGAAAGGCTATACGAGTTCGGACAACGGGAAAGAAACACGTATGAACATCTACAACGAATGGGTCTCCGAACTCCCGGCAGATGCGCGTTCTTACGATAAAAACCTGGATGGAGCAAGCTGGATAATCGTTGACAGCGCAGCATTTGCTTCCGTAGAGACAATGGAGATCGAGTTTGCGTTCATCCGCGGCGAAAGACCCAAGAAGGACGAAGGTCCGGAGATCGATATAGATGCGGCACTGGCAGCGGATTACAACGTTTACTTCGGCATCCAGACCGAGAACTATATCTTCAGGAATACATGGAATGAAGCGAATTACGGCAAACATACGGACAACTTCACACACCTTACCGGCTGGGATGATGACGGCAACCAGGTCGACTATGCCGGAACTTTCAAAGATGCTGTTGTCACCGGCAACGGTACGTATACTGTCGGCGTCGATCTCGGCCCCATGGCCCTGGGCCCGGATACGTTCATACGTATGCTTTTCGTCTCCACCGATATACCCAGCGTGCTGTATGATAAAGGGTACATAACCATCAGCGATGTCAAGACATCGATCGACGGCGGGAAAGCCCAGACTGCTTTCACGGTCAATACCGACGGCGAGTATGTACAGCTTGACATACTCAATGAGTACACTTCGACCGGAACTGACGCAATAGCGTACAATATGCCGACCAAGAGCATAACCATAACCTTTACGGTCTCCGGATTCAGCAAGGATGCCGGTGCACAGGCAGCTACGTCTACATCTACGTCTACATCTACATCTACATCTACAGATGCGCCTGCTGCTGAACTGCCGAAGACCGGCGGAGTGCCGGGTGAACTCATGTATGTGCTGGGCTTTGCAGTCACATCACTTGGTGTCTTCATGAAGGTCAAAAAGGAAAAGAAAGCCTGATACAGGAGGGACAGGTGCGGCCCCCGGTCTGGGACCGCACCTGCGGATCCCTTGTTTTACTCGCCTTTGCGATACATGATCAGGGTTCTGTCGTTTAAGGAGAATGGATGATATGAAAAACACGGCAATATCACCAAGAGAACTTAACAGCGCAGGAGAACTTAATACCGCGAAACCGTCGACGCTGCTCCATGGCATTCTTCGCCTGGGTTCACTGATCCTTTGCCTGTGTATGTTTTTCCCCGGGCTCAACCCGGCACGTATTTCGAATCTTATAAACAAAAACATTTCACTGTTCACGACGGGTTTTTCGTTTTCGAACCTTACTACCAGGTTCAACGCCATGTTCAGGCAAGGCTCAGTCAACAAGTCGACGTTCGTGTTATTGAGCGCTGCGTCGGTCGTCATCATCGTCGGCGCGGTCCTTTGCGGGATTGGGGGATGCATGTCGCTGGGCAACAACCGGATGAAGTCACGCGGGATCTGGTTCCCCGTTGCGGGGTCCATCGTGATATCCGGCGGGCTTTTCTGCATATATAGATCCTACCTGGAGCTCCAGGCTTCCAAAGGCGCAAAGCGTGCACAGCCGGTCTTTCCTTCCGTATTCTATCTGTACGCAGGCCTTGCGGCCGTTTTGCTGCTGGTAAGCCTGATAATACTCCTGACCGAGCGGCGGCTCGAGAAAGAAGAAAAAATGGAGATGCCTGAGAAATACTCCCTCTTCCTCATGCTGCTGCCCATAATAATACTGGCGTTCGTCTTCCTGTACCTTCCGCTTTACGGATGGCGCTATTCATTCTTCGATTATGAAGCCGGCGGTACATTGAGCCGCGAAAATTTCGTGGGCTTTAAATGGTTCACGATACTGTTCAGGAATCAGGCGACAGTCAAAGATATAATCCGGGTCATGCGGAATACCCTGGTAATGAGCGGGCTTGGAATCCTGACAAGCTGGGTGCCGATGGCATTTGCGATCCTTCTCAATGAAATCAAGAGTAACCGTTTCAAACGCCTTGTCCAGACAATAACGACCATACCGAACTTCATAAGCTGGGTGCTGGTCTATGCGATCGCGCTTGCCATTTTCAGCACGGAAGGCTTTTTGAATTCATTCCTTGAGTTTTTCAACGCCAATCAGAACATCAACTGGCTGATGAGTGCTGAAAATACGTGGCTCAAGATGTTGCTGTGGGGAACCTGGAAAAGCCTTGGCTGGAGTGCCATAGTGTATATCGCTGCAATTGCGGGTATCGACCAGGAACTGTATGAAGCCGCCAAGATAGACGGCGCGAGCCGCTTCCAGAGGGTCCTGCATATCACTGTACCGGGCCTTATGCCGACGTACCTGGTGCTTTTGCTGCTTACCATAGCCGGAGCTCTCAGCAACGGCCTTGAACAATACCTGATGTTCGCGAACGCAAACAATAAGGACGTGATCGAAGTCTTGGATCTGTATGTTTACAACATCGGTATTACCGGCGGAAGGATCCCGCTGTCGACTGTTATAGGAATGACAAAATCATTGATCAGCATAGCTCTTCTGCTGTTCGCGAACAGGATATCCAAGTGGGTTCGCGGCGAAGGAATAATTTAGGAGGTGCAGGATGAACAACTCAACGGAGCTCAGATTCAAGACTGCCCGCCGTTCCGGATTCCGAAAGAGTCCGGGAGAAGTCATATTCGATGTGACGAACGTCACGATGTTCACGATATTTATGCTCCTTTGCATATTTCCGTTTTACTACCTGTTTATCAATACCATTTCCGACAATGACCTCGTATTGAAGGGTGCGATCACATATTATCCGATCGGGATCAACTTCTCGAACTACATCGCCCTCAAAGAGGTCAACGACCTCGGGAATGCGTTCATCGTGACCATTACGAGAACGATTTTCGGGACGGCATTGATGGTATTTGCGAGTGCTCTGGCGGGGTACCTGGTAACCAAGAAGAAGCTCTGGAAACGAAGCTTCTGGTACAGATACCTGGTCATCACGATGTATTTCAACGCAGGCCTGATTCCATGGTACATGAACATGGTGATGCTGGGCATGACGGAAAACTACATGGCGTATATAATCCCGGGCATCGTTGCGCCGTTTAATATAATCCTTGTCAAGACGTATGTGGAGTCGATCCCCGGTGAACTGGAGGAAAGCGCCTTCATGGACGGTGCATCGACTTTCACGATTTTCAGGAAGATCATATGGCCGCTTTCGAAACCTATCCTTGCCACGATAGCGGTTTTCGGGGCAGTAGGGAACTGGAATTCTTTCCAGGACTCGCTGATACTGATGAAGAGTTCGCCCCAGCTGTTCACACTGCAGCACCGGCTGTACTTCTATCTAGTCAAGGCCTCCGACCTGGAGACTGTCATGTCCGGCGGCGCAGGCACGAACGTGGTGCTGGAGAATACCCTGAACTCAAAAGTCGTCAAGTATACCATCGCAATGGCGACGATCATACCCATACTTCTTGTTTACCCGATAATGCAGAAGCATTTTGTCAAAGGTATCATGCTTGGGGCAATAAAGGGATGATTTCGGCAAAAGATTGCTTAGCCGGGCATACAGCCTGGTTATGAAACATATTAACAATGAAAGGGTGCTCTGAATGAAAAAGCTGAAAGAAACCAAAAAGATCGTATCCATGGTTCTGAGCATCATGCTTGTTATTACCATGGTGTTCGGGATCACGGGCTGTACAAGCGGCAATGAGCCGGCAGTCGGTGACACGGCGGCACAGGGATCAGACAGCGGGTCGACCTCCGGCACGTCAGACGGCGGTCAGGCATCGACAGGCGGTAAGACATCAGCAGGCGATGCGGATGCAGGACAATCCGGCGGAACTGAGACGAGCGGCCAGCCGACAACAGAAGATACGAATGATGGTACACCAGTACAGATAGCAGAAGATCAACCTGTGGTCCAGGAAACAACAGGAAGCGAAGAGATAGAGGTGGTGGAAAGCACTGAAGTAGCTGAAAAGCCGAGGCAACTGATCACACTTGACGTATATACACAGCTTGCCAACTGGAGCGGAATGCAGACCGGATGGTATGCGGCATTGCTTGAGGACAAGTTCAATGTCAGGCTGAACATCATCCCGGATTCTGAAGGTACATACGAAACGCTTGTAGAATCTGGGGATCTGGGCGATATCGTTGTCTGGGGCGATAACGGTGCCGAATACAAGAAGGCTGTCCAGCTTGGTCTGTTATATGACTGGGAAGAGGGCGATCTTTGCCAGACCTACGGTCCGATGATCTGGAAAAACTGCAAGATAGCTCTTGATACGAACAGAAAGGTCTCAGGAGACGGCCATATCTATGGGATCGGCTACAATGTCGCCCTGAGCAAGGACGACCATCAGAGCTTTTTCTACACATGGGATCTCCGGTGGGATCTGTACAAACAACTCGGTTATCCCAAAGTAAGGAACCTTGACGACTATTTCAATGTCCTGAAGCAGATGAAGGAAATCTGCCCGAAAGACGAGAACGGCAGGGAAACATACGCAGTATCACTCTGGCCTGACTGGGACGGAAACATGGTAATGTATGTCAAGTCAATGGCGACTGCCTATTATGGCTATGACGAATTCGCACTAGGTCTGTATAATCCCAAAAACGGCGAATTCTATGACGCGCTCATGGAAAACGGGCCCTACCTTGAGATGTTGAAATTCTTCAACAGGCTTTATCAGAACGGCCTCCTCGACCCCAACTCCATGACGCAGACATGGGACCAGATGTCTGACAAGGTCAAAGCAGGCGGTACGTTCTTCTCCATCTTCAACTTTGCCGGATCGTCAGCTTATAATTCGACCGAGCATATGCAGCAGGACAAAATGATGCTTCCTCTCGTACCTGAAGAAGCTTCTCCGGCAGTCTACGGCATGAGCATGCTGGGAGGCAACCGTCTCTGGACGATCGGTGCATACACGGAATATCCTGAACTTTGTATGGAGATCATCAACTATCTCTTTACGCCGGAAGGCGCCATGACCATCTGGTATGGTCTGCCCGATCTTATGTGGTATTATGATGAAAACGGCTATACCCACTTTACAGAACTTGGTCTGAAATGCAACCGCGATCCGCAGTACGATCTTGGCGGCGTCACCTGGACCAGTAAGGAAACAGGAAAGACATACCAGCTTGGCGGGAAATTCACTGACGGTATGCTTCAGATCAACAATACGACCTGGGTAATAGACACAAAGAACCCGGATTCCAACGGCGAGACATTCAACAAGGACAATTGGCGCAGCATGGCAGGCCCGGCACAGAGCGTCATTGAAAAGGATTGGCGCGATTACTTCAAAGTTACAAACGTCAATGAATACATGAAGAAGGGCAAGTATTTGGTAGTCCCCGGGACTTCCTATTCAGAGCCGAAGCGCTCCGATGAACTCGAACTGATATGGACGCAGGTCACGCAGGCGATCAAACAGTACTCGTGGCGCGCCATTTATGCTAAGAACGACGGTGAGTTCAACTACCATGTAAGTGAGATGATCAGGATCTGCAAAGAATATGGTTACGACCAGGCCGTCGAATGGAGCCGCCAGCAGGCCGCAGTACGTTACAAGCTGCAGCAGGCCGAGAATTGATAGTGTTATGAGATGAGTACCGATCCCCTTTCTGTGGTCCGGGTCAGAGATCAGGACGCAGAAAAACTGCTGGTATCCCCCGCTGCCAAAAGCGGGGGGTATATTTTTGACGCACATTAACAAAATCAGCTCCGGACGAAGAATTATCATGCCTGAACTGTTATAATTATTATATTGAGATCATACATGGATAAGTTGTATATGGTAATTTATATATGGACAAACGTCCGGAATCTGTGTATTGAAACTGATTTCCGTTTGTCATATCAGGATCATCATACGGGGAGGCCTGACACCTCCCTGTAAATAGGAACGGAGGTTGCCAGTTGGCTAAATTTTTCTCATATGACAGCAAAACTGCACAGGTACTGTCCCGGATCTGGGACCTGCTGGTACTGAACTTCCTGTTTCTTATCGGTTCGCTGCCTGTCGTAACGGTCGGGGCATCTGCGGTCGCTGCCTACAGCGTGATGCTCAAAATCATCGAAGACCGTGACACAGGCATTATAACGGAATACATCCGGGCTTACCGGGCAAATCTGAAACAGGGACTGATATTGTCAGTAATGGCCATTGCATTTATTGCAGCGATCTATGTTGATTTCTTCCTGTTCGAAAACACCAGCGGCAATCCGATCATATTCCTGATTCTGGGCTTTCTGAGCTTGGTACTGTTCCACGTGCATTTCTTCTATGTTTTTGCTCTCGCAGCGAGGTATCACAACTCGATTTTCAATCACTTGTCGAATTCCAGGGAGATTTTTGCGCGCTTTATCGTTCGTTCATTGATTTGTACAGGCATTGCGGCGTTTGAGGCATGGCTGTTCTTCTTCTACGACTGGCTGCTTCTTTTCGTCGGCGTGTTCATCGCCCCTATACTGATCATCGGGACCAAGAGCGCCTTTGCCCTCAGGCTGTTCCACACGATAGAAGCTGAAAGCGAGCTTGCAAAAGAAAACCGTGTAAAAGGCGGCAAGGAGGGGGGGCGAGGATGAGGAAGAGGATAAGGGTGAGAAAGGGGTACGGAAGAAACCGGGTACGGTGTTGAAAAAGGCAGCGAGAACGGAATTTAAGTTGAAAAGAATATGAAGACGAAGCTGGATCAGGGAAGGGGTTGAGAAAACAACTCCTGTCTTATCCCGTAAGTGGTTCCTTTAAAAATTAAAAAATTGGCACTTAAAAGAACCTCTTCTTTATTATATAGTTAAATCACGATCGTTCACAGCAATATTAAAGGAGAGTAAAGACTATGGTGTACAATGCATTTGGCAGGATCAGCCCAAAAGTTTCACGGTTCGGTATGGGATGTATGCGGTTTCCGCACACCACAGACGGACAGGGAAATGATGTAATCGATGCAGAAGAGTCGATAAGGATGATAAGGTATGCCATCAGCAAGGGCGTGAACTACTTTGATACGGCTTATGCATACCCGGGAAGCGAAGAAGTCCTCGGCAAGGCACTAAAAGGCGGATACAGGGAAAAAGTCATCGTTGCGACAAAATGCCCTATGCATGAAACAGGGCATTGCAGCGATTACATAAGAGTTTTGAATGAATCGCTCAGGCGCCTTGGTACAGATTATATCGACATATACCTTTTTCATAGCCTGGACAGGACAGGCTGGGAAAAGGTAAAATCGACAAACGGCATAGCCATGCTGGAAGAAATGAAGAAAACGGGGAAAATCAGGGCGATCGGATTCTCATTCCATGCGGATCATGATCTCTTCAGGGAGATAATTGATGCCTTCCAGTGGGATATGTGCCTCATCCAGCTGAACATACTTGACTGCGACCACCAGGCAGGGGTCAGGGGACTAAAGTATGCCGGGCAGAAAGGCATCCCGGTGGCGATCATGGAGCCCCTTAAGGGAGGCATTCTCGGGGGCGAACCCCCCGAAGAGGTTGCAAAGCTGCTGGACAGTTACCATGAAAAAAGGTCTCTTGTTGAATGGTCTTTCAGATGGCTTTACAGCCAGAAAGAGGTCAAAGTCGTACTGAGCGGTGTCAATGCGATGGACCAGCTTAAAGACAATATACGCATATTCAGCGAGGCTGATACTGACGTCCTGAGCCCGCAGGACGAAGAACTGCTCAAACAGATCAGGAGCATATACGCCAGCAGGGTCCGGGTCGGCTGCACCGGCTGCGGGTATTGCATGCCGTGCCCGAACAATGTCAACATACCTGAAATATTCAAGGTTTACAATGACTCGGCATTATCGCCGTGGACCGAATTCGGGAAGACGTTTTACAGCCTGGTGGCTGTCAGCAACGGCAGAGATGTCTCAAAATGCACGGGATGCCGGCTCTGCGAAAAACGCTGCCCGCAGCGGATCCCTGTCGCCACCCGGCTCAGGGAAGCCCACGAAGCAATGAAACCTGAGCAGGACTGAATCGTGAGGGGTGAGGCCATGTTTATCGAACTGGACAGAAACAGCAGGATACCAATAAAAAAACAGCTATATGATGCCATTACGACCAGGATACTTAAAGGGGAACTTGTGGCAGGGGAAAGACTGCCCTCTACAAGGGAGCTTGCTGACAGGCTGGGCATTGCGCGCAACACGGTTATCGAAATCTATGAACAACTGGCTGCAGAAGCCTATCTTGAGGCACACCACGGGAAAGGGACTTTTGTCTCCGCGGGATATGACAGGACTGCTGTTAATGATGTTATCCCTGCAGTGGAAAAGGCGGCCAGTGCCAAGCGCCGGGACCGTGGTGACCTGATCGATTTCGAAAGCGGTGTTCCCGACCTGAAGGCTTTCCCTGCGAAAGCATGGATCCGCGCGGTCAAGGATAGTTTTGAAGCGGCTGGAGATGCCCGGCTTGGATATGGATCCGCCATGGGGTACATGCCCCTTCGTGAATCATTGTCGAAATACCTGGCGAGGTACAAGGGGATCCATTGTTCACCGGAACAGATCGTTATCGTCAATGGTACTGCTGATGCCATGATTTTATGTGCCATGCTGTTCCGGAAGACGTCCGGTGAATTGCTGATCGAATCAGCTGTCGTAAGCTTCGTTCCGGATATTTTCAGGACATTCGGCTATAAACTGATACCT
>JAAZKL010000376.1 GCA_012799845.1 Clostridiaceae bacterium | reverse complement strand
CGAGGTGGTGGATCTCAGGACGTTGAAACCACTGGATGAAGAGATCCTGATACGTTCGGTCGGAAAGACGGGCAGGCTTCTGATCACCGATACAGGCTGCAGGACTGGCGGAGTTGCTTCGGAAATAGCTGCTGTCGTTGCCGAAAAAGCATTCCACCTGCTGAAAAAACCCATCAGGCGAGTGTGCTGCCCGGATACGCCAACGCCTGCCAGTGATGTGCTTGAAAAAGCATATTACCCCACTGCGGAGGACATTTGTGCTGAAGCGGCGGATATGCTGAAAGACTGAGCACCAAAGAGAGCATGAAAGCCAAAGAATGAAACCATAAGAGAATGAAAGTAAAAAATGAAAAGCCGGAATGAAAACGCATGAATAAGCAATGCATGCCAGAAAGCTGATCACAAGGGGCAATTAGCATAAATCTACAGCAATACAAATTAACATAAATCCATAGCAATATGAAAAGAGGATGACCATGGACAGGTTTATTGAGCAGGATTGTCTTGAATATATTGAAAAGATCGATTTGACCCCGCTAAAGGGTAAAACCGTTTATATCACCGGCGCCAATGGGCTTATAGGCACATACCTGATTTATATGCTCCACCTTGCCAATGTTGTGAAGGAGGCCGAAATCAATATCACCGCCGTGAGTAAAAGCCCGCCCGGCAGCCATCTTGAGGAGATTTTCAGGGACCGATACGCATTTTATGCAACGGATCTGAACATTCCCGATTGCAGTTGCTTTGATGTCAGAGCTGATTACATCATCCACGGGGCGACCTATGCACAGCCCAAAAAGTTCATTAAAAATTACAAGGACACGATCCATCTGAATACAACGGTGACTGAGAAGCTTCTTGAAAAAGCTAAAAACGACGGTGCAGTGTTTTTATTCCTGAGCTCTTCGGAAGTATACGGCGAACCTGATGAAAAGCACATCCCTACCGGCGAGGATTTCCCTGGATTGTGCTCTACGGTAGATATAAGGGCGATCTACTCCGAGTCGAAACGCATGGGCGAAACACTGTGCTTTGCTTATAGAAATTTCGAGGGAGTTAATGCAAAAATCGCGAGGATTTCCATGACATATGGACCCGGCATCGGACTGAAGGATGAGAGGGTTCTGGCCCATTTCCTGAAGCAGGCGCTTTTTGAGAATCGGATCGTGATGCAGGATGACGGAAGCAAGGTCAGGACGTTCTGCTATATCGCAGACTGTGCGCTGATGCTGCTTTATATAATGATTTACGGGAAAGATTTCGTATACAACGTGGGAGGCCGGGACAGCATCAGCATACGTACCCTTGCAGAAGAAATATGCCTGCTGACGGGAAGTATTTTGTCCGAAGTGATAGTAAGCAATGAAAAAATGAAAGACATTAAGGTATCTCCGAAGATGGTCAAACTTGATATTTCAAAAGTCTGTTCCGAATTCGTTCTCCCTCCTTTCAAGCCATTTAGTGAAGGACTGTCCCGAACTATTGAATGGAATAGAGAAGTGAACGGGTTACCGGATAAATGACGACACATAGATGTGCATTGCGGCATGTCGTTCAGGTATCGATTTGTCTTCAAAGCGATGGGGAATGTCTGTCACTTTATATCCAAACCATTGTCTCTGCCGCTATATATCTCCACCTCTTGTCCCTGCCGCTTGTCCATTATCTTTCCACAGCCGTGCACACATATCGGGCGGTATACATAATATTAACTTGAAGAGAGTATTATGTGAAGTAATTGCGAGGTGAGCCATAAATGGCAGGTGACAGATTCCTGTTGATCAAACCCTGGAGTTACAGCCTATGGTCCGATGTGGAACATGTTCTTGGCCAGCTGCTGATCGCCGAGATAACCGACAGGATTCCCGTAGTCTATTGGCCGACCCACTGCCTGCATAACGGATTTGTTCACACAAACGGATTTGAGCTTTATTTTGAGCCCGTGTCAAATTACAGCATTTATGATTTGGCAAAACCCGAATACACATTCTATCCGCCCATCTGGGATACTGGCAACATGCTTGTTGAAGATGTCGAAAAGGACACGTGGTCCTACAGGAGCATCGGAGATATTATTAGCAGCGATGCCAATGTTGTCATCGGAGATATGTATTTTTTCATATCGGAGATCATTCCCTTCATCAGGAAGGATAATGCTGCATACGGCATGACTGCCGCCGAGATTTACCGCTACCTTTACAGGAAATATATCAGGATAAAGAGGGACATTCTTGCGGAGGTGCAGGGGTTTTACAACTCATGGCTAAGGGATGGGCATCCCGTGCTGGCTGTCCATGTCCGCAGGGAGGAAGACGACATGATCATCGATGAAAGGAAGGAAATAGTTGATGAGATCTACTGGAGACGGTACAGCATGAAATATGTCACGAAGGCCCCCAGGGTCCGGAAGAGAAAATGCTGTTTCCTGAAGGTGGGAAGACTGCTGAGGGCTAATACCCAGTACCACGCAAAAATCCGGAAGATGATTGACAAATACTCGATTAGGAAAATCTTCCTTTTGACGGACAGTGAAGAAGTAGTGGAAGAATACAGGAAGGTGTACGGCGGCCTGGTCGTGTATACGGACAGCAAGCGATTGTCCGCCAGCGAACCGGCTTTCAAACTGGAGAACCCTATGGTTAAGAGAAGAAGGGGTATCGAGGCGATCAAAGATGCGTGTCTCGCGACCCAATGTGATTTCTTTATCGGGAACGATTTCTCAGCACTGTCCCGGGCGGTTTTCCGCATGAAAGACTGGCCTGAAAGAAATGTCAGGCTTCTTTTCCGGCAACGGAGAAAGCGCAAATATCCCATTAACGTTAAAATGATCACAGCCGCTGAAAAGGAGCTGCTGCGTTCACTTAAGGAGTCGATTAAGAAACATTATCGCAATATCATGAAAAAACTGAATATCGGAGGTGGGGAAAATGGCAACTGATCGGTTCCTGCTTATCAAGAGCTGGGGCTGCGGTTTCTGGTCCGATGTCGACCATGTGATGGGACAGTTGCTTGCTGCCGAACTGACCGGCAGGATCCCTGTCGTTTACTGGGGATCGAACAGCCTGTATTCAGAATCCTCTAAAGGAAACGCCTTTGAGTTGTATTTTGAGCCCGTATCCAACTATACCGTAAATGAACTGGACCAACCCGGTTTTACCTATTATCCTCCCATTTGGAACGGCAAGAACCTGACAGTGGAAGACCTTGACAAAGTGGCATGGGCATACCGGAACCTGGGAGATATGATGAGCAGCGATGCCAATGTTGTGGTCAGCGATGTTCATTACTTTGTCCGCCCGATACTCGCATATATCCCGAAAAGCCACTGGGCATACGGAATGACGGCACACCAGATATACCGGTGCCTGTTCGACAGATACATCAGGCTCAAGCCCGATATCCAGGAGGAGATACAGCAATTCTACGATGAATACATGAAGGATTCGAAACCTCTTCTTGGAGTCCACATCCGGGGCGGCGACAAGGTAAAGGAGGTCGAAAAACTGTCCAACCTGAACAAAAGATACCATCGGGCGATTCAAAGCTTTGTCAGAAAGTACGGTATCAAAAAAATCCTGCTTCTTACTGACTGCGAGGATATCCTCAAAGATTTTCAGAAACGGTACGGAAAGATGGTGATTTATACCGACTGCAAAAGGGGACAGGTCTACGATACTCAAAACGCGCCGCATCTTACCAGCTATTCCGAACGGAGACGCAAGGGGATCGAGGTCATCAAGGACACCTATCTTGCTTCAATGTGTGATTTTTTCATTGGGAATGGTTACTCCAATGTGTCATATACGGTCAAGCGCCTGAGAGACTGGCCGGAAAGCAACATTGTCCTTTTCTACAGGAGTCTGAAGCATGAGCAAAGACTGGCCAATAAGCGTTTGAAAAAGGACCGCAGGAGAAGAAAATCGGAAAAGAAACGCCACAGAGCGGAATATCCTGAATTATACGGAGGTGTGAATACGTATGCAGATGAATCGATATTTGCTGATAAAGTCTTTGGGTAAGAGCATTTGGGCCGACGTGGACCATGTTATATGCCAGCTTCTTGCGGCTGAACTGGCCAACCGGGTCCCGGTGGTGTACTGGGGCATGGAAAGCCTTTACAGTGAGTCTGTCGCCACCAATGCATTTGAGTTTTTCTTCGAACCGGTTTCCGCGGTCACGGTCCACGATACGATACGCCCGGGCTATACTTTTTATCCGCCTTCGTGGAACCCGGAGAATATTTTTGCAGAAGACATCGACAGGTTCAAAATGGAAAACAGGGATCTGAAGAGCCTCATGAGAAGCGAAGATAATATCGTCGTCAGCGATATATACTATCCTCTGAGTTCCATACTTGCATGGTCGAACTGGTCACACTGGTCTTACGGGAAAACGCCGCTTCAGGTTTACAGATGTCTTTTTGACAAATACCTGAAGCTGAAGCCTGAGGTCAAACGGGAGATCCAGAGATATATCAATATAACGCCCGATTTCAGGGATGAAAAGCCCATACTCGGTGTCCACTGCCATTCGAATGCCATCGTGCATGAAGTCGCGCAGATCTACGATCTGAATGAACTTTACAAGCCTCAT